>DAOWLV010000190.1 GCA_030643455.1 Candidatus Krumholzibacteriia bacterium
CCCCAGGCCGTATCAGCTATGGCCGGCGAAGCCACGACCGGCGGCGTCGGACCCCGGCTCGTCCCGCTGATCAGGTCATAGGTCTTGTCGAAAAAGAGGGTGGCCGCATCGGGCAGCGTACCCATCGCCGCGACCACGCCAGGGGACGCCTCGAAGGCCAGGGCGCTGGCCAGAAAGAGCATCTGCACCCTGCCCACCTGGTCGCCGCGGGCAGGATCGGCAAGAAAATCGAGGGCGCCGGCCTGGGTCCTGGCCGCCTTTCGGCGCAGGTTTTCCACCACCAGCCGCCTCCGCTCCCGGTGGGATACCTGGCCGAGCTGCTCTCGGATTTCATCCACGTGGGCCGGATCGTCGAAAACCATCAGGACGGGCACCAGATCCCCGCTGCTCTTGGCCTGCAGCAAATCCTGAAGCTCCTGGTCGATCTCGACAGCCTGGGCGGTGACGGCGAACAGGGAAACCGACAAACAAAGGGTCAGGGCGAACCGGCGCAGCATTCTCACTCCTCGAAGTGATGAGGGGTCATCGGGCGAAATGGGAAACCGGACTGGACCCGGTCGATCAGGATAAGGTTTCCATAAAAATAAATCAAAAATGTGGGATTTGACCACCACCGGAAAAAAACGGCAGGAAAATCAGCTTTCGATGACGTATTCGTGGGTGATGTCCATCGTGTGACCCAGCATGGCCGAAACCGAACAGTATTTGGTCTCCGACAGGTCGATGGCCCGGCAGACCTTTTTCTCGTCCAGCTCGCCCTTGAGGGCATAGCTGAGATGGATCTTCGTGTAGATCTTCGGATGGGTCTTCGCCCTCTCGTAGGTCGCGGCCACCTCCAGACCTTCAAGGGGTTCCCGCATGCGTTCGAGGATGCTCGCCACATCAACTCCCGTACAGCCGATCAACCCCAGGATGATGAGCTCCATGGGCGAGGCCGCGGTTCCACCACCCCCGCTGGCGACCGAAGCGTCGGTCACCAGACCGTGGCCGCTGGCCGATTTGTAGACGAAGCGCATGCCTCCGGCCCAGGTGGCGGTCATCATATCGGCGTTCATTTCGTCGCCCGCCCCGGCGGTCTTTTTCCCATCATCGGACATTGTACAAGGAGCCTTTCTCAGCGTAAATGACGAACCCGTACGGGCGTATCATCGTCTTCGATACGTTTCATCAGGGAATTGATCTCTGCGCCCAGCAGGAAGACCAACCCCGAAATCCACAGCCACATCATCAGGATCACCAACCCGGCCAGGGATCCGTAGGTCTTGTTGTAGGTCCCGAAATTCCGCAGGAAGATGCGGAAGGCCGAGGAGGCCAGCAACCACAGGATCGTGGCGGTGAAAGCTCCCGGCAGGATGCTCAGGACCCGCTGCCGGGCCTCGGGGGCGAAGTAATAGAGAATGGTCAGGGCCGTCAGGTTCAACAAGAAAGCCATGGGCAGGCGCAGGCTGGTCCAGAAGGTATTCGTTTCGCTGGCGATCCCCATGAATTCGAAAATACTCTGGGTAATGCCCGGTCCTACCAGGATGATCGTCATTGACATCAGCCACATTCCCGAAAGGAGCAGCACCAGGGCGATGGACATGAGCTTCTGGGTCACCATGTGGCGCCGGGGACGGATGTTGTAGGCCCGGTTGATGGTCGTGATCAGGGCCCCGATGGCCATGGAGGCCCCCCACAGCGAAGCGAGCAATCCAACACCTAGCAGGCCCTTGCTGTATTCCGGCAGCAGTTCGAGCACGATGTTGGCCACGTATTCCGCCGATTCCCGGGGCATCTGCTCGCGCAGGGCTTCGAGCATCTCCGGTTTCAGGGCTTCACCCAGGGGGAAGGTGCCCAGCAGGCTGAGCAGGAAGATCAGGAAGGGAAACAGGCCGAGCATGGTATAGAAGGAGATCTGCGCGGCCATGCCCATGCAGTCGTCGTAAGCCATCTCGCGCTGGAGACGGATCAGGAACAGCCAAAACCTTTTTAAGCGTCGGGGAAAATCCATAACCCGCCAAGAATGGACGCAAATCACCAGGAAATCAACCCATGTATCCTGTCAAAAAGGCCCGGCCGCGATTTCAATTGAAAACCGCAACCGGACCTAAATGATTTTCAAACAACCGTCCCGCTACTTCAGGAGGGTCATTTTCCCCGTCTGGCTGAAACCGGAGGCGGTCGTCAGCCGGAAGAAATAGGTGCCGCTGTTGGCGGGAATGCCCCGGTCGCTCATGCCGTCCCAGCTGAAGTGCTGGTCATAGCGGCCCGCCGGCAGAACCGAATCCACGATGGTGCGCACCCTGCTGCCGCGCACGTCGAAGACCGCGAGAGTCACCCGCTCGCTCTTGTCCAGACTGAAGCTGAAGCTGGTCCGGGGGTTGAACGGGTTGGGGTAGTTCGGATCCAGAACGGTCTTCAGACCAGCGGACGGAACGGGGCTGACCCAGTCGTTGACCGAGCCGGGAGTGCCCCTGTCCCCCGAACCGAAGGCCGGAGCGCCCAGGTCGACCCAGGTGGAGCCGTCGTTGTTGTCGCCCGCACCGGTCCACTGCATGGAATAGCCACTGGGGTCCGGCCAGATCGGGCCACCGTCCCAGGCGATGTTATCAATTTCCTGGGCCGACGTATCGGTCAGGATCAACTCGTCCGCGCTGTTGCCCAGGGTGATCCCGGTGTACTCGTAGAACACCGCCACACCTTCGGCTGCCATGGCGACGGCGTTGCGTACGAACACCTTGTATTCACCCGCTCCGATGAGCAAGGGCCCCCCGTTGTCGATGACATGGCTATCAAAACCGTCGTCGCTGATGGTCCACCCGTTCATGTCCACGTCGCCGGCACCGGCGTTGTACACCTCGAACCACTCGCCATCCGAATCGGCCAGGACTGCGGGATTCTGCATGACCTCGTTGATGACGATGTCAGACGGCCCGGCGGCCTCGAAGATCACCCTGGTAGTTCCCGGGGCAATTGGGTTGCCCGAATCATCTTCAACGTTATCGACCTGCACGGTGTGGGAGATACCGCTGGCGCTGGCGGCCAGGGTAAGGACCACGGTAAGGTTGTCCGGTTGCAAAGCCGCCCCCGTCACCGCAATGGAGTTACCCGGAGTGGCCGTTTCATAAACCTGGTAGTTGCCCGCAGTACCCGCCGTGACGGGATCGAGGTCTTCGTTGAAGGTGAGCGTCACCGTCGTCTCGGTGGTTAATACCGCGTTGACCAACAGCGGCGGTGTGAGGTCGGGACCCTGGCCATGATTGATCACCTTGTTGCTCAGCCCCACCAGGATCTGGCCCTGGGGGTCGAAGGTGGAGCCGGCCCCGGAGGCCTCGAGCTGATCGCCCACCACCCACGTATCCATGTCGGCGGCCAGGTCATCATCGATGCGGATCACCAGGGCACCCGAACCGTCGTTCACGGTGAAGTTGTGGGCGGGGTTGCTGCCGCCGGTCGTCATGATCGCGGTGATCGGACCCTGGCTGCGGATGTAGGTGCCCTCGTTGGTCGGCGCTGCGGCCGCACCGGTGCCCTGGGTCGTGGGAATCATTTCGGGGTTACCCGTGCTGGCCAGTTCGGCTTCGAAGTTGACGATTTCCGTGGTGGAAAAGTAAAGATCCACATAACCGGAGATCTTGACGACGTTCGAAATGTCGTTGAGAAGGTCCATGCCAGTGCTGCGGAATGTGCCGAAGATGTTGATCCCGCGGCCCGAATCATCCTGGATGTAGGCACTGACCGTGGTGCCGTCGGCCTTGTAGTCACCGGGAATGAAGACCTGGCCCTGAACCATGACCAGGGTGCCTTCGAAGCTCTCAGGATCCGCCTGGATTGTCGCGATGTCGGTGATCACCTCGTTGGCCACGCTGTAGCTGTAGAAGCTGGCCGGTGCGTCGCCGGGGTTGGTCGTGGTCTGACCGGTGTTGTCGGTGGCGGACACGTAATAATCGACCGCGTCACCAAGAACTCCGCCGGCGATGGTGCCACTGTACAAGTCCCCCGAATCGATCGTCATGGCACTGCTGTTGAACCCGCCGCCATTGACCTGGACAAACAGGGAAGCCGAGCTGATGGTGCCGTCGCTGTCGGTGATGGTTGCAAACACCGTGACCGCTTCGGCCGGCTCGGGCAGCAGGGAGCGATGGAAGACATCCGTCACCAGGGGCGGCTGCTGGGCCGGGCCACCATTGGCGGCACCCGGTGTACCCAGGTCACCGTTACCGAACGGGACCGTGGATGCCGTCCAGTTGGCACCCACGTTGTTGTCGCCACTCGCTTCGTTCCACATCATCGAGGCCCCGTTTGGATCGGGCCAAACAGGCCCGCCGTCCCACTCGACCCGGTCGATCTCCACCGCCGAGGCGTTGGTCAGGATGATCTCGTCGTCGCCGTTGGCCAGGGTGAAAGTGGAGTACTGATAGAGAAGGGTCACGCCTTCGCCGGCCATGGCGGTTGCGTTGAGTCCCAGGACCGCGTAGGCGCCCGCAGCCACGACTGTGGTGCCGACTATGGTGTGGGTGTTCGATCCCAGGTCAGCCATGGTCCAGCCATCGAGGTCGACCGGAGTGCCGCCCGTATTGTGGATCTCGAACCACTCTCCGTCGGAGTCGATAAGAACCGAGGGATTCTGCATGATCTCGGTGATGATGATATCTGTATCCGCGGCCAGGGCTACCCCGGCCATGAGGGATAGAATTCCGACCAGAGCAAACACCGCTCGTGATCCGGTCATTCCCCTCGACAAATTCTTGAACATGGACCTCATCTCAACCTCCTGGGTAAATCACGATGGTTTTTTCTCCCAACCGATAATTTATCACCCTATCACACTTTCCACCGCAATTTTGTGAAAAAATCGCGATGCTTGTGATCGGACTGCAAGAATGATTGCTAATTTGTTTGGAAGGACCGATTCCTTGCCCTATCCTGGATTTGTTACGCTTGAAAAACACCCCCGTGGACAGTCCTGTCAGCCCGGGAAACCCTCTGGAGGAGCCATGCGTCCCTTTCGCGCCCCAACCCACCTGATTCTGATCCTGGTTTTGCTCGGAACCCTGGTGGTTTTACCCTCCCTGGCGGCGGCCCAGGACGCTGAACTGGACACTCCACCGGAGGCCGCTCCCGTCCATCCCGGGAAAATCCTGGTTACCGAGGCGGTCCCCCTGCTTTTGCCCGCCTTCCACGACGATGAACTGGCCGGCGTCAAGATCGCCGACCTCCTGGACGAAATGTCCGCCGCCCCCGACCGGTCCTCACCAGACCGGGACCGTGAATTCGCAGGACCGGACGGATCGTCATACAGATGGCACGTAAAATCCCTGAAGGACGGGAACATCGAATTCGACCGGCCCGAGGGTGAGTCCGCTGTTCGTTATCTGGCGTTCTACATCACCACGGACCGGTGGCGGAAGGTGGCTTTTTCCGTGACCGGCGAACATCCCGTCAAGGGATCGCTGGATGGAGCCCCGCTGGTGCTGGCCAAAAAAGACGCTGACGATGAAAATCCTGGGCGTCACGAGGGAGAATTGAAACTGGCCATAGGTAAGCACCTTGTGGTGCTTCGCACGATGGCCGATCCCGAGGTCGAAGGTGACTGGATCCTCGGTGTGGTTATGACACCCGACACCGAAACAGGGGCCGAAGGGCTGGAATTTTCCGTCGATCCGAAACACCACGTGGACATTCAGACCGTTCTGAACGCTCCGCGCCTCTCCAGCGTGGCCTTGTCGCCGGACGGCGAGCTGGCGGCCATCAAACTTGGCGAATACCGCAACGGAAAGGATCGCGAGCAGTGGCTCGAGATCCGAAACACAAAAGACGGCAGCCTGGTTCATCTGTGGCGGACCGGTCAGGCGCCGGGAGCCGTGGCGTGGCACCCGGTCGGCCGGAAACTGACCTGGCAGACGAGCAACGGAGACAAGGCCACCGTCTGGCTGCACGATCTGGAAACAGGTGAAACAGTTACGGCCCTGGCCGACGTCGAGAAACTGGGCCGCTGGGCATGGGCACCGGACGGGGGCTCGCTCATCTACGAGATCAACCGCTCACCCGACGAGGACCCGCGCAAGGTCAAGCGGGTGCTGCACCCGGCCGACCGGCAGCCCTGGTGGCGTGGCCGGTCCCACCTGATGCAGGTGTTCTTGCCTGGGGGCCTGAGGCGGCGCCTCACTGCGGGGCCCGTCAGCGCGAACAGCTGGGAAGTTTCCGACGACGGCGAAAAGATGCTGTTTTTCACCGGAGTACCCGACATCACCCAGCGGCCGTTCAGCACCACCGAACTGTGGCTGATGGATCTGGAAACCCTGGCTACCGAACTGATCCTGGACGACCCCTGGATCGGCGGCGCCACGTTCAGTCCCGATGGCAAGACCCTCTGCCTGCAGGGATCGCCCTCGGCCTTCGACGGCATGGGCCGCAACCTGCCGGACGGCGTGCAGGCCAACGATTACGGCGGACAGTTGTACATGTATGATCTGGCCGCGGGCCAGGCAGAACCGGTTTCCCTTTCCCTCACCCCGGACATCAACAACATCGAGTGGTCACGCGCCGACGGTTTCATCTACGCGCGCACCACCGACACCCAGTACGGAAGTGTCTTCCGGTTCAAACCCGGCGGCCAGGACTGGGAAAGGGTCACCACGGG
>DAOWLV010000459.1 GCA_030643455.1 Candidatus Krumholzibacteriia bacterium
CGTGCAGGCTAGCCGGGGGGCGCGGTCCTACTCCAACGACAACTACCTGCGCCACCTCATGCTGGCTGCCGCCGAGCTTAATCCCAATATTCCCATCGCCATGCACCAGGATCACGGGAACAGCCCCGAAACCTGCTTCAGCGCGATCGACCAGGGTTTCACCTCGGTGATGATGGATGGCTCGCTGCAGGCAGACGGCAAGACACCCTCTTCCTACGAATACAATATTGATGTCACCAAAAAGGTCGTCGCCAAAGCCCACGCCCTGGGCGTGACGGTCGAGGCCGAGATCGGTTGTCTGGGAGGTATCGAGGACGGGCACGGCGCCGGCCTGACCGGTGAGGAGGCCCTGGCCCACCTGACCGATCCCGAGGAGGCGCAGCGTTTCGCCGAGGAGACCGGCTGCGATGCCCTGGCCGTGGCCATCGGCACCAGTCATGGTGCCTACAAGTTCACCAGCAAGCCTTCGGACGACGTGTTGAAGATGGATCTCATCGAGGAGATCCACCGCCGGTTGCCCGACACTCATCTTGTCATGCACGGGTCGAGTTCGGTGCCCAAGGAACTGATCGACATCATCAACCAGTACGGCGGCGAGATGCCCACGACCTACGGAGTGCCTGTCGAGGCCATCCAGCAGGGCATCAAACACGGTGTGCGCAAGATCAACGTGGACACCGACAACCGGCTGGCCATCACCGGCGCCATCCGCAAGGTGTTCGCCGAGAGCCCCGGCAAATTCGATCCGCGGGATTACCTGAAGCCCGCCCGGGTGGCCATGGCCGAGGTGGTCAAGGCCCGCATGATCGCCTTCGGGCAGGCGGGTTGGGCCGACAAGATCCCCGTCGTCACCCTGGATGAGATGGCCAAGCGTTACTAGTCGAGGTCCGTGACCGGAAGGACGAGCTGGATGTACGGGAAATTCGGAGAGGTTCTGCGGGCCGAGCTGGACTCGATCCGGGAGCAGGGACTGTACAAGGAAGAGCGTGTCCTGGAGGGACCGCAGGGGGCGGAAATCAAGGTGGGCGGAAAGGCCGTCCTGAATTTCTGCGCCAACAACTACCTGGGCCTGGCCTCGGATCCCAGGGTCGTGGAAGCCGCGCGCCGCACCCTGGACGAGTGGGGTTACGGCCTCAGCTCGGTGCGGTTCATCTGCGGGACGACCACCCTGCACCAGCAGCTCGAACGGGAGCTGAGCGATTTTCTCGGCACCGAGGACACCATCCTGTACGCAGCCTGTTTCGACGCCAACGGCGGGGTGTTCGAACCCCTGCTGGACAAGGACAGCGCCATCATCACCGACCAGTTGAACCACGCCTCGATCATCGATGGTGTTCGGCTGGCCAAGGCCCAGCGGTTCATCTACAACCACGCGGACATGGATCACCTCGAAACCCAGCTGAAGGATGCCCAGGGAGCCGAATTCCGGCTGGTAGTCACCGATGGCGTTTTTTCCATGGACGGCCATCTGGCGCCTCTGGTGGAAATCTGCGATCTGGCCGAGCAATACCAGTCCATGGTCCTGGTCGACGACAGCCACGCCACGGGTTTCACCGGTCCCACAGGTCGGGGCACGCATGAGAAGTTCGGGGTCATGGATCGGGTGGACCTGATCACCACGACCCTGGGCAAGGCTTTGGGCGGAGCGCTGGGCGGTTGCACGAGCGGTCGCCGGGAAATCATCGAGTGGCTGCGGCAAAAGAGTCGTCCCTATCTGTTCAGCAACTCGGTGCCCATGATGATCTGCGGGGCGGCGCTGGAGGTCCTCAAAATCCTGCGCGAGGATCCAGGTCCTCTTAAAACACTGGAAAGAAACCAGAAACGGTTGCGGGAGGGTTTGCGCGATCTGGGTTTCGACGTGGACGAGGGCGATCACGCCATCATCCCGGTTCATTTCCGGAAACACGACAATGATGCCATTGTTGCCCAGGGCATGGCGGCTGACCTGCTGGACGAAGGCATCTACTGCATCGGGTTCAGTTTCCCCGTCGTGCCCAGGGGACAGGCGCGGATCCGGCTGCAGGCCTCGGCTGCCCACACCGATGCCCACGTGGACCGTTGCCTGGAAGCCTTTGCGTCCGTCGGCAAGAAGCACGGGGCGATCTGACAGGGGCCAGATGAGTCGGGTTTGCTTTTTATCCCAGGGGTGCCTATCTTCCCCGCGCCACGTCTGCTGACCTGCACATCGGGTAGGGGTAGACGTGTGTTTTTTTAAGCTGGAATATGGTGTATTCTGTCGGTGGGAAACAGTCCGCCGCGAACCGGGACCAGGGACATGACTACAGATCTGAAAATGATCAGGAATATCGGGATCAGCGCGCATATCGATTCGGGCAAGACGACCCTGACCGAGCGGATCCTCTTTTATACCGGACGCATCCGCGACATCCACGAGGTGCGCGGCAAGGACGGCGTGGGCGCCACCATGGACTCCATGGAACTCGAGCGCGAGCGCGGCATCACCATCCAGAGCGCAGCGACCCACACCTCATGGAACGGCTATCACGTCAATATCATTGACACCCCCGGACACGTCGATTTCACCATCGAGGTGGAACGGGCCTTGAAGGTTCTGGACGGCGCCATCCTGGTTCTGTGTTCGGTGGCCGGCGTGCAGAGCCAGTCGATTACCGTCGACCGCCAGATGAAGCGCTACAACGTGCCCCGCATCGCCTTTGTCAACAAGTGTGACCGTTCGGGCGCC
>DAOWLV010000319.1 GCA_030643455.1 Candidatus Krumholzibacteriia bacterium
CTTCCATCAGGTGAACCCAGGAATCGCCTGGTGGTTTCATCCCATCGGCCCTTGCCGGTAATGGAAGGTCTTTTGGACGGTCTGGCGGCCCAGGGCATCTGTCTGGCCCTGGGGCATCCCTCGCTCAAAACCGATCTGGAGGGTCTGCTGCCGATGGGCTGGAAGGTCGAGGCCCTGTACGACATCGCCCCGGAAGACCTGATTGGCGGCCCTGAGGAGCTGGAACATTAATTTGACATGTCACGGAGCTGCCGCTATATTGCGGTCTCTTTCGATTCTAGGCGGGGGCGTAGTTCAGTTTGGTTAGAACGCCGGCCTGTCAAGCCGGAGGTCGCGAGTTCAAGTCTCGTCGCTCCCGCCAGCTTCCAACCGCGGCTTTTGTCGCGGTTTTTTTTTGGTCCGCGGATCCTGCTGATGTCAATTCCTTCCCTCCAAGGAGCCGGCCATGAACCCATTCGGATTTCCCGTAAAAATGCTGATCATCGTGACCCTGGCCATGGCGACCCTTGTGACCGGTTGCGCCAAGGAAAAGGAAAAAAGCGTGAGTGAAAATCCTTCCGCCCAGACTGGAACCGGATCCTGTAATTGGGTCGCGCAGGGAGATCTTCCTGTGGTTGCGGATCTCGACGACAGGCTTGCCGGCTACATTCCGACGGAACTTTCCCCGGATCTGGCCCATCTGGACGCCACCCAGGTGGAGGTTCTGGAGATACTCGTGGCAGCCAGCAAGGTGATGAACGAGATCTTCCATGTCCAGGCCACACCATGTCGGGACGATCTCGCTGCCCGGATATCGGAACTGCCCGCCGATCGTCAGGCCGCCGTCCAGAGGTATTTCCGGATCAACGTCGGCCCCTGGGACCGGCGTTTCCACCACGAACCCTTCTTCGGGACCTGGCCACATCCCGAGGGGGCGAACTATTATCCGGGCGATCTGACAGTCGAGGAAAAGGCCTTCGTCGCGGACGATGCCAACGGGATGGACGGTCTGTTCACCATGGTGCGCCGGGACGAGTCGGGTTCGCTGCGGGCGATTCCCTACTCGGAATTTTTTGCCGATCAGCTGGAAAAGGCCGCTTCCTTGTTGAACGAAGCGGCTGCGCTGACGGAAAACGCCAGTCTGAAGGCCTTTCTGGAGGCCCGGGCCGCCGCGTTCCTGTCCGACGACTACTACGAATCGGACATGTTGTGGATGGACCTGGACAGCATAATCGAGATAACCATCGGGCCCTATGAGACCTATGAGGACGGGCTGTTCGGTTACAAGGCGGCTTTCGAATCCTTCGTGACCATCACCGATCCCGCTGAAAGCCGCCGGTTGGCCAAGTTCAAGGATGAACTCCCGTGGCTGGAATCCCAGCTGCCCATTGGCGACGAGCACAAGAACATGAACCGGGGTTCAGAATCGCCCATCCGGGTCGTCGACGAGGTCTACTCGGCCGGTGACACCCGGGCGGGCATCCAGACCATCGCCTTCAATCTGCCCAACGACGAAAGAGTGCGGGAGGCCAAAGGGAGCAAAAAAGTTCTGCTTCGCAACGTGATGAAGGCCAAGTTCGACCAGATCCTCATGCCCATCGCCGAGAAGCTGGTGGCCGCCGACCAGGTGGGTGACCTGACGGCGGAGTCCTTTTTCCTGCACACTCTGTGGCACGAGATGAGCCACGGCCTGGGACCCGGCAAGATCTCTGTCGCCGGCCGGGACACCGAGGTGCGCCTGGAACTCAAGGAGACCTATTCCACCCTCGAGGAAGCCAAGGCCGACGCGATGGGGGAGTGGGACATCTTCGTGCTGACCAGGGCGGGCAAGGGCTATTTCCCCGACACCATCTATCGGGAGCAGGCCGCCACCTATCTGGCCGGTCTGTTCCGTTCGGTCCGTTTTGGCATCGGTGAGGCTCACGGTGCGGCCAACGCCATCCAGTTCAACTATCTGATGGAGAAGAAGGCAATCTCGGTCGATGAAACGACTGGCCGTTTCTCCATCGATGTCCCCGTTTTCGAGAAGGTCATTGCGGACCTGGTTTCCGAAATCATCATGATCCAGGCGGTGGGCGACTACGAAGCCTCGGTGAATTTCATAAAGCAATACGGAAACATGTCGCCGGTCCTGGCCGAGGCCCTGGAGAAGTTGGCGGACATTCCGGTGGATGTGGAACCAATCTTTTCCCGGTACGAGGACTGACAGTTCACTAGTCAGGGAAGGCCCTGGTCAGCATGGCGTGCAGTTTGGTGAAGATGTCCGGATCCAGGGGCGGAACGGTCAGGAAGAGTTCGGTGTCCGGTGCCCCCGGCACCGGTGGCGGAACCGGATTCGCAGAGGCGGCTTCCTGATAGGCCGCCAGGAATGCGGGAACCGAAAGGCGGACCTCCCGCAGGCGGTCCACGCCCAGGCGGGCGGCGATCACCGCGGACATTCCGTAGCCGGTCGAGCTATAGGCGTTCATGCCTGCCAGATATCCTGCGAAAGGCTGGCCATCATCGGCCATGGCGGTTTCGTCGTCCAGCATGGAGGGCAGCCGGCGATTCATGAGGTCGATCGTTTCCTGGGTCTTCAGGAAGAAGTCTTCCGGGATGATCTTGACCTTGTACAGAACGGGATGCCCGCTGTCGAATTCCAGGGTGACGGCCTGTTCGATCCAGCCGATGAGCCCCTCGTTCATCAGCACCCGGAACGCATTCGCCAGCGCTTCGTCGCCTTCCACCTCCATGGGGTTGGGCCCTGGCACCGCCTGGTATTTGCGGTAGAGGAGGGCGGCCATGTTGCGGATGACCTGATCGACGCTGACGGCACCCACCACCCCGGTGTCGACCAGGAGGGATCCCTCGAAGATCCGGATTTCCGCCTTCGCCGGCAGGAAGTGGATGGCCAGGGGCTGGGGCAACAGACCGGGTTCGATCCAGTAGTTGGTCAGTTCAGCGATGCCGCATTTCCGGGGGCCGGTCAGTTCGGCCAGCCGTTCGTCGATGATGGTCCGGTTGTCCACGCTGAAGCGGTAACTGCGAACGAAGATGACGCGGTTGGAGCTCAACTTCTGTTTTCCAGTGCGGCCAAGTTCTTCCCAGAAGGTTCCTTCCAGCCAGTTACCGACGCGCAGGGCGGAAGGGACACCTGGTTGCAGGCTGTTGCGCCAGAGGGTGACAGTCGGCTGGTCGCCGAAGGCGTCGAGCTGTTCCTTGGTCACGTCCGCACCGGAGGCGACCCTGTCCGCAATCTCCTTGAAGGCCGTCCAGGCGCTGGTGTCGGTGGTCAGGGAGCAATCGGAAGACAGGTCCGCAATTTTTGCGGACGGTTTCCCTTCTGTCCCCGTCTCCTTCGAACAGGCGGTGGCACACAGGATCGGAACGGCGAGGAACATCACCATCAGGCCAACCCGGACGAACCGGGCGAAACCTGCGGGGGCCGTATTGTGGCGGATCGCGTCTTGGGTTATCATTCGCAATTCAATGCCTTTTTGGTGAATCCAACGTCCCGGGGATCGGCCGTGGGCCCGGTCCGGAAAGCAAAATGCTTCTGATCAACGAAATATACCCCGCCATCTGCGGGGAGTCACGTTTCATCGGGCGGCCCTGCACCCTGGTGCGGTTGACCGGATGTCATATCCGCTGCGTCTGGTGCGATTCGGAACATTCCTTTTCCGGCGGCCGCTCCCTTGGCATATCCGATATTCTCGCCGAGGTCAGGGACCATGGTTTTGCCACGGTCCTGGTGACCGGAGGGGAACCCCTGCTGCAGACCGGGATCGTGGATCTCCTGGCGGCCCTCCTTGCCGACGGTCTCACGGTCCTGCTGGAAACAAGCGGCACCCTCGGTCATGATAAACTCGTTCCCCTCGGACAGGTTCCCGCCGGCGTGCACCGGATCGTCGATCTCAAGGCGCCCGGAAGCGGCATCCCCGCCGAACTCATCGACTGGGAAGGTATCGCAGGTCTGGGTATCGCAGACGAAATCAAGATCGTATGCGCGGACAGGAACGATTACGAATGGGGCCGGGAACTGGTGCGGGCCAATGACCGGATTCCGCCCGGGACCGAGGTCACCTTTTCACCGGTCCAGGGCAAGATGCGCCCCCGTGACCTGGCTGAATGGATCCTGGCCGACGGTCTCGATGTCCGCTTCCAGATCCAGCTGCACCGGGCGGTCTGGCCCGAAATCGACCGGGGGGTCTGAGTTGAACCTGCCCCCTGAACGCCCTGGCCCTACTTGACCGATCCGGTGCCGCTTTCCGTGGCGAACCTGGAAAAATCATAATCCTGGTAGGCGTTGCAGCGGCTGCACAGGTTCAGCAGGTCGCGTCGGCCGTCATCCAGGGTCGCGCGCATGCACCGCGCCGCGTAGCTTTCCCAGATCTGAGACACCGACTGTTCGTTGACGTTGCCGAC
>DAOWLV010000443.1 GCA_030643455.1 Candidatus Krumholzibacteriia bacterium
ATCCTGCGGGACTACAAGGACGGCCTGCCGCAGCAGGGCGTGATCATGGTGCAGGGAACGATGAGTACCTACAACCTGATCAATGCCCTGCCTGCCATCGACGCCGCCGGGGTGAACGTCAAGATCGTGGCGGTGCCCAGCCCGCAGCTTTTCGATCTCCAATCGGAGGAATACCAGAACAGCGTGCTGACCACAGGCGACATGCTCAACAGCACCTACATCACCAACCGGGCTCGGCGCTCCATGGTCAACTGGAACTTCAACCCCCTGGCCGACCGTTACGCCATGAGCAGCGACTGGGATGACATGTGGCGTCCCGGCGGGTCCCTGGACGAGGTCTGTGAAAGCGCGGGTATCGACACCGAGTCGATCACCAAGGGCGTGGTCGCCTTCGCCGAGGACTGGCAGAAACGGATGAAGGAGCTGGAGTTGATGCTGGGCGCGGCCCGCGGCTGATCTCTGGCGACTTGATCAGGGAAACGACCGGCCCCCGCTCCATGGCGGGGGCCGGTTTCCGTCTTCAGCCGGGAATCCGGCAGGTGGATCAAGGACAACGCCACGGGGGAACGCAACGTTCGTCGTCCTTCAACGATCAAGATTGTCTTCACGCGGCCTTGACGGCATCATTACCGGTTGAGTCGTCAAGATAATTTGTTTTCAAAAACCGGCAACCGGGTCGGGGGACAAAATCCGGCAAGACGGGAATTGTCCCGGAGGGACCGCCGGAGTATGCTCCGCCGGTACAGTCATCTATTCCAGTCACCTGCTCCACCGGTCGAAGGGAAACGCGTCGCCATGAATCCCCTCAGAAAACCGGGAATCACACCTGCCCTTCTGGTGGCCGTCGGTATGCTCGCTTGCCTGACCGGCTGTTCCGAAGCCGAGGAAATCGGCAGCGTTCAGTTTGTCGAAAGTTATCCCGCGGGAACATCCCTCGACCTGGCGGATCTTGAAGAAGCAACCCTCGTCTGGCCACGGGTCGTCGACTCGACGGGCCATCGCTTCCGGGTGGCCAGTTTCTATTTCAGCCGCATAGGGGACGGCCAGGACGCGGGCGCCCCACCGGACACCCCCGACCTTCTGGCACCTATACTGGACAAACTCGCGGCTGCCGCAGAGCGGGGCGTGCAGGTGCAGCTGCTGGCCGACGGGAAATTCCATAAGACCTATCCCGAGGTCCCGGACTGGTTGGGAGCCGTGGACGGAGCGGAGTCACGTATCCTGGACGCGGGCGCCCACTGGGGCGGCGTTCTGCACGCCAAGTATTTCCTCAGCGATGACGACCTGCTCTATGTAGGTAGCCAGAACTGGGACTGGCGGGCACTGGACCAGATCCATGAACTGGGTGTCCTTGTGCGACACCCCCGGTTGGCGGCGGATCTCGGCAGGATATTCGACATGGACTGGGAGCTTGCCGCGACCGATCCTCCTGCCGGTGGCCCTGCAGTCGACCTCACCGATCATCACCAGGACAGCCTTTTCGAATTGCCGGGCGCCACGGTGGTCACGGCCCAGGGCGACACGGTGACCGCCCTGCTGGCGGCCAGTCCCGCGATCGCCTTGCCCAAGGGGATCCCCTGGGACCTGCCCCTGCTGGTGGAGATGATCGACACGGCGCGGGACTCGATCCATCTGCAGTTGTTGTCCTACGGGGTGGCCGATAGGGAAAAACACCTGTTCGACGACCTGGACAGGGCCCTGAGGCGCGCCGCCGTCCGCGGGGCCGAGGTCCGGATCATTCTTTCCAACTGGTCCAAGACAAGCCATGGCCTGCCCTGGATCAAGAGCCTGGCGGTGCTTCCCCACGTGGAGATCCGTTTCACCAACATTCCTGAATATTCCGGCGGTTTCATTCCCTACGCCAGGGTCGAACACGCCAAATACCTGACGGTGGATGGCCGCACCCTCTGGATCGGGACTTCCAACTGGTCGCGCGGGTACTTTCACAATTCGCGCAACATTAGCCTGTTTTTTCGAGGAGCCGGCGCGACACACGACCCGGACCGCTTTTTCAACCTGAGCTGGCACGGACCCTACGCGGAAATTGTTGATCCTGCCGGCGATTACGCGCCGCCCAAGCGCCATTGACCCGAAAGGAAAACCGATGCAAGGCCAGGAATTACCCATCCGTCTCGAAGCAACCCGGTCCACCCTGGTGGTGATCGACATCCAGGAGAAATTTCGACCCCTCATCCACGGTATGGATCAGGTCGTGGCCGGCTCCTCGCGGTTGATCCGGTTCTGCCAGTTGATGGACATACCCATCATGGTGACCGAACAGTATCCCCGCGGCCTGGGAGTCACCATCTCAGAGATCCGCCTGCTCTTCAAATCCTTCGCTTGCCTCGAGAAAGTCCATTTCAGCTGTTGCGGGGACAAGGTCTTCAACCGGACGCTGAACCAGCAGGGTGGAGACCAGATCATTCTCTGTGGCATCGAGACCCACGTTTGTGTCTACCAGACCGCCTTGGATCTTCTGCGCCAGGGAAAGCAGGTGGCCGTGGCGGTTGACGCGGTAAGTTCCTGTTCCGCCGCCGACCGGGAAATCGGCCTCAAGCGCATGGCCGAGATCGGGGTTCAGAGCATGAGTGTGCAGATGCTGATGTTCGAGATCCTGAAGCAGGCCGGCACCGATCAGTTCAAGAAGGTCGCTCATCTTCTAAAAGAGTAGGTCTGGGCTTCGGGTTTTCATGGAATTGGACTGACACCCCTTGATTTTTTGGGACGAAGGGCCGCCACATCGTGTGGCGGCCCTTCTCGGTTTCCGGGCCCCTCCGCCATCCATGGCTCCGGGGTCCTCCAAACGCCCAAAAATCAA
>DAOWLV010000011.1 GCA_030643455.1 Candidatus Krumholzibacteriia bacterium
GCGCCTGCTGTCACATTACGACATTCCCATGGCCGGCAAGAACGTGGCTGTGGTCGGACGGAGCGTGATCGTGGGCCGGCCTCTGAGTCTTCTGCTGTCCTTGAAACGGGAAGACGGTAACGCGACGGTCACCATGTGCCATTCCGGGACGCGGGATCTTGCCTCCATCACCTCGGCCGCCGATGTAGTGATTGCGGCGATTGGGGTTCCGAGGGCCCTGGGGACAAACGAGATTGGGAAGGGCGCGGTTGTGGTGGATGTTGGAATCAATCGGATCGACGCACCGGAACGGCCCAAAGGGACCCGGCTGGTCGGAGATGTGGACGCCGTGGCCTTGAAGGGGCATGCGGGCGCCTTGACGCCTGTGCCCGGGGGCGTGGGACCCATGACCATCGCCATGTTGCTCGAAAACACCTGGGAAGCCATGGCCCGGAAAGAGGGCCTGGATGGAAACGGCTGAACTCCGGCTGGAACTTGCCGTCGAGCGAAAAGCGGTGGAGCAGAACCTTCGGCGTCTTCTCAATGGCGAAAAAGGCATCCCCACGCGTTTGAAATCCGCCATGCGGCACAGCCTGATGGGTGGTGGCAAACGCCTTCGTCCCATTTTGACGATCTGGACCTGGAATGCATTTGTCCAGAACCGGAAAAATCGGGGTTCGGTATCCGGCGATGTGATGGATGTGGCCTGCGCCCTGGAAATGCTCCATACCTATTCCCTCATCCACGACGATCTGCCAGCCATGGATGACGACAACCTGCGGCGGGGGAGGCCGACTTGCCACTTGGCTTTCGATGAGGCCACTGCCATCCTGGCGGGCGATGGCCTGCAGGCCCTCGCTTTTTGTGTTCTGGCTCGCGCCGGCGGCCCGACCGCTGGCGGTCTGGTGGATATGGTGGGCCGAGCAGTCGGTCCGGCCGGCATGGTAGCTGGACAGCAGAACGATCTGGATGCGGAAGGGGTTCCGGTGACGGCCGCTTTGGTGCGCCTGATTCATCGGGACAAGACGGCCCGGCTCCTGGCCGCCTCACTGTCCTGCGGGGCAATGCTGGCCGGGATGGGCCCCGCCGTGCTGGTCCCCCTCGAGAAGGCGGGCCTGGATCTGGGAATGGCGTTCCAGGTCGCCGACGACATCCTGGATGTGACCGCAACCTCTGCCCAGCTGGGAAAGACCGCCGGAAAGGACGAAGCTGCCGGCAAGGCCACATGGCTGCGCGTCGAGGGATTGCCCGCGGCCCGACGAAGGATGAATCGCTTGGGTCGGAGGGGCCTCCGGGGTATCGAGGCCGCTTTGCCTGCCGGGCCTGCCCGGGACCGTCTCCTGGCCCAGTCCGGTTTGATGTGGAATCGGGATCGGTAACGTGATGCACCTTTTATCCGATTGGCCCATCTGGCTGGTGGTGACCGCGTGCGGCACCCTGGGCCAACTTTTCAAGCTGGTGGTGTATTCCACCACCAAGCGGCGTTTCGACCTCGCCTTGATCGCCCAGGGCAGGGGCTTGCCGAGTCTGCAGTCGGTTGTCCTGTCCTGTCTGCTGGTCCTGGTCTCGATACGATCCGGCTGGAATTCCAGTCAGGCTGCCTTCGCACTGGTTTTTTCCGTCATTGTGATCCACGACACCGTGAAATTGCGGGTGGCCACGACCCGGCAGCGCGAAGTGGTGTATCATCTGGTGGCTTCCCTGCCCGATGCCGGACATTTACACCAGAGAGTGGCGGGATACCTCGATCCCCGGCTCCATCAAACGTCCCATGTGGTGGCCGGTGTGGTGTTCGGGGCTCTATTCGCTCTGGCGTTCGGGATCAAGCCGAGTTAATGTTTTTGTGGAATCAGACCATATTGTAGGGAAAGGACGATGCATGGAGCCCCTGCTGCCTGGAATTGCGGGACCCAAGGACCTCAAAAAACTGCCCCTGAGCAAGCTGGAGCAGCTTTGTGCCGAGCTGCGTGATGAAATCATCACCCTGGTCTCACGCTCAGGAGGACACCTGGGGGCCAGCCTCGGGGTCGTGGAACTCACCGTGGCCCTGCACAAGGTGTTCAGCACCCCGACCGACAAGATCGTTTGGGACGTCGGCCATCAGGCGTATGTCCACAAGCTGCTGACTGGCCGCCGGGAGCGATTCGGAACCCTGCGCAGCAAGGGCGGCGTGGCTGGCTTTCCCAAGCAATCCGAAAGTCCCCATGACATGTTCGGAGTCGGCCATGCCAGCACCGCCATCAGCGCTGCGTTGGGATTTGCCGTCGCGAGGGATACCGAAGGCCGGGACAACTCGGTTATCGCCGTGGTGGGTGACGGAGCCCTGACCGGCGGATTGTCCTTCGAGGGTCTCAATAACGCCGGCCAAATCGGCACCAACATGATTGTCATTCTCAATGACAACAAGATGAGCATTTCCCCCAACGTGGGTGCCATATCAAAATACCTGACGAGGATCACCAGTGGGAAACACTACGTGAGGCTGGAGGCGGATGTCTGGGATCTGCTGGGCAAGATTCCCCATGGAAGCAAGGCCCAGAAAATGGCTGGCCGCATCAAGGAAAGCCTGAAGCAGCTGGTAGTGCCGTCCATCCTTTTCGAAGAACTCGGATTCAAGTATTACGGTCCCCTGGACGGCCACGACTTGCCCCTGATGGTGAAGACCCTCAAGGCCGTGCGCAAGCTCAAGGGTCCCATCCTGATCCACTGCATCACCGAAAAGGGCAAGGGTTACCGGTTCGCCGAAGAGGATGGCCAGCGGTACCACGGGGTGGGGAAATTCGACAAGGCCGAAGGAATCAAGGTCGTGCCCCCCGATGTTCCCAGTTTCACCTCGGTGTTCGGGGAGACCTTGGTCGGCTTGGCGGAGAAGGACGAGCGGATCCACGGCATCACCGCGGCCATGCCCACGGGCACCGGCCTGACCCAGATGCGGGATCGTTGCCCAGGCCGTTGCCACGATGTCGGCATTGCCGAGGGGCATGCCGTCACATTTTCCGCGGGGTTGGCCAGCGACGGCCAAAGGCCGGTGGTGGCCATCTATTCCACTTTCCTGCAGCGAGCCCTTGATCAGATCATTCACGACGTGGCTTTGCAGAACCTGCCCGTGGTTTTCGCCGTGGACCGGGGCGGCGTGGTGGGGGAGGACGGTCCCACCCATCATGGTGTTTTTGATTACACGTATATGCGGATGATTCCCAACATGGTGGTGATGGCTCCCCGGGACGAAGACCAGTTGCGGCACATGCTGGCCACCGGCCTGGCCCGTACCGACGGCCCGTCTTCCATCCGGTATCCCCGGGGTTCGGGGCTCGGCGTTTCCTGTGAAGGAGAGCCCACTCCATTACCCATCGGAACTTCCGAGACCCTGACCGAGGGAGAGGATCTCTGCATCCTCGCCGTGGGGTCCATGGTGTCCCAAGCTGTCGAAGCCGCCGATATCCTGGCCAAGTCGGGGCTGTCCGTCGAGGTCGTCGACATGCGTTTCATCAAGCCGCTGGACGAGGACGCCCTGGACTCCGTCTGGAACCGCCACCGCCTGGTGGTGACAGTGGAGGAGAACAGCCTGGCAGGAGGGTTTGGCGCGGCGGTCCTCGAATGGGCGGCCCAGACCGCGGTCGGTCGGCCCCAGGTGCTGAACCTCGGGATTCCGGACGCCTTCCAGGAGCATGCGACGCGCGGTGAATTGCTGGATGATCTGGGCCTCACCGGGCCGGGACTGGCCCGCAGGATTCAGATCGCCCTGGAACAACGCAGCGGCGGATCCCGGGCCCAGAGCGCCTCATGAGCGGGCCAGACCAGACTTCATTTTCCACGCAGGGTCCGATCAAGCGGATCGGTTTGTTTGGCAATCCGCTCAAAACCGATCTACCGGATGCTGTCCAGATCATCGCCGATCTCTGCGATAAGACCGGTGTAGAGGTTCTTGCTTCCGAAGATCTGGCCGGCGGGATTCCGGCATCCATTCAGGTGCTCTCGAACCCGGATCTTATCGAAAAAGTCGATGTGGTCATAGCCCTGGGCGGAGACGGTACCATGCTGCGCGCCAGCCGTGTCCTGGGACTGTCGGGTGTGCCCCTGCTGGGGGTGAACCTGGGTTCCCTGGGCTATCTGACCGATGTCCCGCTGGAAGAACTTTCTTCGGCCGTGGAGCAATTGGTGGCGGGGAAATACCATATCGACACCCGGTCCCGTGTCTACTGTTCGGTCTGGCGCCAGGGGACCAAGATTGCCACCGCCGGAGCCCTCAATGATCTGGTCGTGAACATGGGCCCGCTGCCGCGTGCCCTGGATATGGAACTGCAGATGGATGGTGATTCACTGGGCCGGTTCCTGGGGGATGGGATCATCGTGAGTACGCCTACCGGCTCCACCGCCTACAACCTGTCGGCCGGTGGACCCATCTGCCAGTCCACGGTGGATTGCTTGCTGGTTGCCCCCATCTGTCCGCACAGCCTCGGTATGCGGCCGCTTATAGTTGCCAGCGGCACCAAGATAGAACTTATCCTTCACGAGACGGGTGAAGGTGCTGTGCTGACCGCCGACGGTCAGCGGACCAATACCCTGGCCAACGGGGACCGGCTGGCCTTCCGGGAGGCCCATCGGGAAGTCAATCTGGTCAAGTTCCCCGAAAGCAGTTTTTATCGGGTCATGCGCCACAAGTTGAACTGGGGCGGGACACGGCGTCGCTTCGGGAAGGAATCCTGATGTTGCGCGAACTCCGCGTCGGCAATCTTGCCCTGGTTGATGATCTTGTCCTGACTCTCGAGGCGGGGTTGACCATGCTCACCGGCGAGACCGGTGCGGGGAAATCCCTCATCGCGGGCGCCCTCTCCCTTCTGGCAGGCGGCAAGTCCGATCGCCAGGTCATCCGTCAGGGCGAGGATTTGGCCTTCGTGGAAGGCGTTTTCGACCTTGGCCAGGAAGAATCAATCCGGGAAAAGGCCGCCAACCTGGGCATCCGGTTGGGTTCGGATGGCATTCTGGTGCTGCGCCGTGAACTCAAGCGTTCCGGGAGGGGACGGGTCCTGATCAACGGCCTGATTTCTTCCCTGGCTTTGCTCGAACAGATCGGACGGGAACTCCTGGCCATCCAGAGTCAGGATCAACAACGACTTCTGTCCCAGCCTTCGTTCCCCGGCGATTTTCTCGATACGGTCCTGGACAATGACGTCGAACGGGAAAGAGTGGCCCGCGCGCTGGATTCCTACCGTGAGCTCCAGAAACAATATGAGGCTCGTCTGCATGAAGAGGAGTTCGCCCGCCAGCAGCTGGACATCTGGCGCTACCAGCGGCAGGAGCTTGATGATGCGGGCCTGACACCCGGTGAAGAAGAGACGCTGGGAGAAAAGCTGGCCCTGGGGCGCAACTCACGGGCCTTGCTCGAGGCCGCTGGATCGGCGCGGGAGGGACTGACCGAAGGTCAGATCAATGCGAGGCAGTTGCTGGGTTCGGCCGAAAGTGTGCTGGCCCCGCTGTCCGCCGAAAGTCCACGCCTTCAGGCCATCCTCGAGATGATCAGGGAGGCCGGGTCTGCCACTTCCGAAGCGGCCGGGGAACTGGAACGTTTTCTCGACGGTGTCGACGTCGATCCTTCCCAGCTCGATGAGATGGAAGCACGGAAATCCCTGTACGAGGAACTGCGACGGAAATACGATCGAACCGTGGAAGGTCTGATCGAATTGCACGGTGCTTTGACGGAGCGTATTTCCCGCCAGGAGGAATCCGCTTCGGACCTCGAACAACTGGCAGCCAAACGGGATACCGCCCGCCTGGAATTGGCGTCGGCCGCCGAAGCATTGCGGGCCAACCGCCTGCAGGGTGCCGGACGGGTGGCCGCCCTGGCGGTGGAGACCATCAGACCCCTGGCTCTTGGAGAGCTGGAACTGGAATTCCGGATCGAACCCGACCTGGAACCGGATGGTGTGGTCAAGGTCGGCGGTCGGCCTTGCCGGATCACCGCCAAGGGGGCCGACCAGATCCGATTGCTGGCCAGGACCAACCGGGGTGAAGGTCTGGGGGAGGTGGGCCGTATCGCTTCCGGTGGAGAAAAATCCCGGATCTTCCTGGGCCTGTCCGTAATGCAGCGCCGTGGGGTCCGGCAATCCCTTCAGCTTTTCGATGAGATCGATGCTGGCCTCGGCATGGACAACGCCGTCCCGGTTGCGGAACTGCTGGGCCGATTGGCTGTTGACAGCCAGGTGATCTGCATTACCCATCTGCCCACGGTCGCGGCGCGAGGCGACAACCACCTGAAAGTGGAGAAGGTCGTGACCGGCGGCAGGACAGTGGTGCAGGTCGTTCCCATTCCGGGTGAGGCGCGCGTTGTGGAAATCGCGCGCCTGCTCGGCGGCCAAAAAAGCGGGGTCAAAGGCGGGACCGACAAGCAGGCCGCCTACGCCAGGCAATTGCTGGGAAAAGGTTGAACATTTCGTTGTGACGCTCACTGACAAGGAATTTGACGCAACCGGCTTCATGTTCCATAATTCCGCGACCACAGGTGCGCCCGTAGCTCAGCTGGATAGAGCGTCTGCCTCCGGAGCAGAAGGCCGTGGGTTCGAATCCCGCCGGGCGTACCACCCAACCCATTCGTGTGAACCATGATTTTGAGACTCATACTTCTCTTTCTTCTCGGTCTGATGGGCCGGAGTATTTATCGTGCCCTCAAGTTTCCGGGCCATTCCGGCCGGCCCCGACAATCCAAGACCCCCGCAGGGTCCAACGGGAACCATGCTTCCGGTGCTCCCCGGACTGTTGATGATTTGACGGAACAGGACATCAGTGATGCTGATTTCGAAGAGATCCCGTAGAAAATCCGCACTGTTCGAATCCCGATTCCGGGACGGCAGTGGTGGTGATTTCCCTCTGAGGCAATACCTGCGCTGCCGGGAGGATTTTACCAGCGGGCTGGTCCACATCGTTCTTTTTGTGGTTTTTGTGGTTGTTCTGGTGATGTTTACCTTTACCGTCGGCGATCTGTTCTCCACCCATGGGGCCGATCTCAACCCCTGGTACGGTCGGGGATGCCTGTTCCTAATGGGGCTTTTTATCCTTTCGGTTCTGAGGCGTTTGTATTACAAAGTGATGGAACTCAGGGAAATACGGGCGGAAATGAGCCGCCTGAAGGGGGAATTCCGGAATCAGGATTATCAGGAACAATAGATAAACTGACGGTGAATTTTGCCGAAATTTCCAGGGAGGGGATCCCGCGGGAGCGAGGTCCCATTTCAGCGGTTTTAATCTTCAAGCATGTAGGAATGACGATGCAGCAGTTAATCGACAAACTGAAGAACAAGGAAGCCCGCCTCGGGATTCTCGGGCTGGGTTATGTGGGGCTTCCTTTGGCCGTTTCCTTCGCCAAGGCCGGTTACCAGGTGATTGGTTTCGATCTGGACGAAACAAAGGTCGCAGCCGTCAATGCCGGGGATAGCTACATCATCGACATTCCTGGCGACGAACTGGCTGAAGTCGTCCGATCCGGTCATCTTACCGCGACAACCGATTTTTCCCGACTGTCGGCCGTGGACAGCGTGAACATCTGTGTGCCGACTCCCCTGGGCAAGACCCGGGATCCGGATATCTCATACATCCAGGCGGCCGTGGGCTCCATCGCCGCGAGCATGCACTCCGGTCTTCTGGTGGTATTGGAAAGCACCACCTATCCCGGCACGACCGAAGAGGTCATCCTGCCCCTTCTGAGTGAAAATGGATTCGAGGTGGGGAAGGATTTTTTCCTGGCCTTTTCACCCGAGCGCGTCGATCCCGGAAACCCGACCTACCACACGATCAATATTCCCAAGGTCGTCGGGGGCGTTACTTCCAATTGCACGGAAGTCGCCTGCAGTCTCTATGGTCAGGTGATGGACACGGTGGTTCCCGTCTCTTCGGTGCGGGTGGCCGAAACGGTCAAACTTCTCGAGAATACTTTCCGCAGCGTGAACATCGGGCTGGTCAACGAAATCGCCCTGATGTGCAGCGCAATGGACATCGATGTCTGGGAAGTCATCGATGGCGCGGCGACCAAGCCATTCGGTTTCATGCCCTTTTATCCCGGGCCCGGCCTGGGAGGTCATTGCATTCCCATCGACCCCTTCTACCTGTCATGGAAAGCCAAGCAGGCCGGTTCGGAGGCCCGCTTCATCGACCTGGCCGGACAGGTCAACAGCTACATGCCCCGTCATGTCATGAAACTCGTCACCCGGGCGTTGAACGACCGGCGCAAGGCCGTCAACGGCAGCAAGGTGCTCGTGGTTGGTGTGGCCTACAAGCCCGGCATCGACGACATGCGTGAATCGCCCGCTTTGGATATCCTGGGGATGCTCGCAAATCTCGGCGCCGAGACTTCGTGGTACGATCCCCACGTGGAATCCCTGCCCACGTCCACGCGGAGCGAGCGGCTCGAGGATTGGTCTTCGAAATCCGTCGCGGCTTTTGACGCCGCGGTGATCGTGACTCCACATCCGACGGTGGACCACACCCTCCTGTTGGACAGCGGGCCGGTTATCATCGACACGCGCAATGCCCTCAAGGGCCATAAATCCCAGGATCTGATCAAGCTTTGAAAAGGCTGCGGATCCCACGCGAAGGATAATTATCGATATGAGCAAATACCTTGTGACCGGGGGAGCGGGTTTCATCGGATCGCATCTCAGCCGTGAGTTGGTGGCGCGGGGCCACGAGGTCGTGGTGCTGGACAATCTTTCCACCGGGCGGAAAGAAAACATCGCCGATTTCATCGATGATATTGAATTCCATGAGGGTTCCATCACGGATATCGATACGGTCAAGAAATGCTGTACAGGCGTGGACTGTGTGTTCCACCAGGCGGCCCTGCCCAGTGTCCCACGCAGCGTGGCCGATCCCCTGACCAGTGACGAGCACAACATCGGCGGCACCCTTCGTGTTTTCTGGGGCGCCCACCAGCAGGGAGTCAGAAGGGTCGTATTCGCTGCCAGCAGTTCCATCTACGGTGACACCGAGGAATTGCCCAAACATGAGAAGATGCAGCCGAAGCCCATGTCTCCCTATGCCGTGAACAAGAGGGTGGGGGAATTGTACGGTGCGGTCTTCAACAATCTCTACGGATTGAGCACAATCGGACTGAGGTACTTCAACGTATTTGGTCCCCGCCAGGATCCAGCCAGCCAGTATGCTGCCGTGGTGCCCAAGTTCATCACCGCGTTTCTGGCGGGCGAGCCTCCCGTCATTCACGGGGATGGATCACAGTCCCGGGATTTCACCTACATCCAGAACGTGGTGGAAGCCAATCTGGCTGCCTGTGCGGCCAAGCCCGAGGCCGGCGGACGTTCGTACAACATCGCCCTGGGTGGCCGGATCACCGTGAAGGATCTCTGTCTTCAGATTCGGGATCTCATTGGCACGGACATCGAACCCCGGTATGATGAGTCACGCCCGGGTGACGTGAAACATTCCCAGGCTGACGTCAGTCTGGCGCGGGAGTATCTGGAATACGTGGGATCTGTTGATCTCGACCAGGGGCTTGAAAGAACAGTGAAGTGGTACCGGGAAAATGCCTGAGGGACGGAGGACCTGCATGAGGGACCGAATGTATGGATCGACAATTGCGACTCCGTGTCGTTCCTGGCGGCGGCCGGTTGCCTGGGTGGTCCTTTTTTCCTTTTTGCTGAATCCCCTGCTGGTTGTGGGCCAGGAAATGAATGCTTCCCCACAGGTCCTTCAAGCCGGCGACACCATCAAGTTGTCAGTACCGGGAAGGCCTGATCTGGCAGCTGAACTCCTTCTCGATTCGAGTGGAAACGTGGTCATTCCCCAGGTCGGGGAAGTGTCCCTCGCTGGAATGTCCGTGCCCGATGCGACCCTTTTCATCAAGCAGAAATTGCGTTTGTTCTATCCCAACCTGGACACCCTGCACCTGGAAGTGGTCATCAGTGGGGCCAGCAGGATCTACGTGATGGGCGCGGTCTCCCGACCCGGCGTCCAGTCCTTCGAAGAGGTGCCTTCCCTCTGGGATGTCCTTCGCTCGGCAGGTGGCCCGATCGCTGGCGCGGATCTCAGGAACTCCCGGGTTATCCGTGAGGAGGATGGGAGGTCGCGGGTCCACGCCCTCGACCTGAGTGGCGTCATGGAGGGGCGGACCATACCGACCTTCGAGATGCGCAATGGTGACACCCTGATCATTCCGACCCTGCTGGAAGGGGTTTCCGGAGTAGCCCCGACTCAGGGGGTCAAGGTGTTCGGGGGAGTGGAGATTCCCACGATCGTGCCCATCGAGGGCCCTCAACGCATGATCGATGTTCTCATGCTTGCAGGTGCACCCAATGAAGATGCCGACATCAAGGTTGTCTGGTGGGTTCATGAAGAAAACGGGATGCCCATTTCCACCCTGGTGAATCTTGAAGACTACCTTCAAAGGGGAGATCCGATAGGCAATCCCCAGGTTTATCCCGGGGACACGATTCACGTCAAATACGATGATCTCGGCTGGTTCTGGACATACGTTCCCCGATTATTCGTCCTGGCGGCGTCCATCATCACCATCCTGTTAGGCTACGACCGCCTGATAAACGATTAGTCCGGTTTATCTTCCCCACTGAAAAGGATGCGCCGGAAGGCGAGGAAGAAAACCAGGCCAATGATCACGGCCAACCACAGTGTGAACAATCGAACCAACAGGGCCACTGCCGCTCCTGTCGCACCCGGGATGGCCAGGGTGCCTAGCAGCCAGATGAAGGTCGCCTCGGTGCCCCCCAGTCCGCCGGGCAGGAAGGACAGGGATCCCACCAGGGTGCCCGCCGCGTAGACGAACAAAGCTTCACCCAGGGACACCGGAACATCCAGTCCGCGACACACGAGCCACAATCCCAGGCATTCGCACATCCAGGCCAGGGTCGACAGGGTCAGGGAGAAAAGGGACTGCTTCATCCCGAGAAGACGGCTCAGGGAATCCATTGCTTCGTCAAGGCCGACGCGATGGCGGGCCAGGAGTTCCGACCGGGCCGCCCGGCCCAGCAACCGGGTCCTGATGCCGCGGTTCTGGAACAGGGCCAGGAACAGGGGAACCGACACTGCAGCGAGGAGTCCCGTGGTCAAACCGGTCATCGGCCCGGGCCAGAAAAATACCCCCACCGCAGCCAGGACCAGCACGGCAAGGAAATCGTAGATTCGTTCAGCCAGTACAATGGGCAGGCCCTTGGCCAGGGAGATGCCGAACTTTTCTCTCAGGACGCCGGCCTTGAAAACCTCACCGACCTTCCCCGGTGTGATCACCATGACGTATGTGGCGAAATAGAGCCCGACAGATTCCCGCAGGGGAATGCGGCACCCCAGGGCCCGCAGATATACTTCCCAGCGCCAGAATCTCAGCCCGTAATTCACCAGGGACAGTCCGGCCAGAACACCGAATTGCCAGGTTGGAAATCCCGCAAGTTGCCGGCGGATTTCGTCGTAACCGAAAAAGAGAGCGAGTGCGGCGTATAGAGCCACGGAGAAGCCGATGACGGCGAATGAGCGGGAAGTTAATCGTCGCGGCAGTTTCATTGGCCTCCGAACCGAAGAAGATAAAAGATCAAAAATTATGAAGATTTCCTTATTGGAACTGAATCACAGGTATCGCTAGAATGGTGCTATTGGGTGATTTTGGCAACCATGAAATGTTAATTGCCATTTAAATAAATGGACAGATGTTGTGAAATAACAATTTTTAGGTTGCGGGATGATCCATTATCTGATAGAATAATGATTCTACCATCCAGATACCCGGTTCGGGGGAATCCGGGGATCACAAAACAGCGTTGTTTGGCAAAACCACTGTTTTCTTGGGCCGGTACATGGCGTTGGGTCAGGTAGTGGGGATCATGGGAAAAAGACTATTTTCAAAAAGAAGCCCGGAGGGGGCGACAATGAAGCGGGGAATTGAACAATCCAATTATACCGAACCCGATCTAGGCGGGCAAGGTGGAGGGGCGGCGATGGCAGCACTGCCTGAGTGTGTTTCAGAGGCAATGCCTCAGATGGGTGCCGGAAGTCTTCAGGGCCACGGGCTCGACAATCTTACCGCACGTATTGAAACGGTTTCCCATCTGGATCTCAGCAGCCTGCATGGGTCTTTTTATCCGGCCGTCAAACGGGATTTCGATGTTGTGGTTTCTCTGGTGGCCTTGGCCATCTTCGGTTTGATGCTCCCGTTGTTGACCCTGATCATCAAGCTGGATTCTCCGGGCTCGGTGTTCTATTCCCAGGAGCGGGTTGGTCTCAACCGTCGTCGGCCGAAGTTCGCTTTTTCCGGTGAGGATCGCCGCAAGGTACTTCAGCCCGGGCGACCTTTCAAGGTTTTCAAACTGCGAACAATGGGTACCAACGCCGAAGCCGCCGGTCCCCAGATGGCCAAGGTGAACGACGTGAGAGTCACTCGCGTCGGGAAATTCCTGCGCCGTAGTCGGCTCGATGAAGTGCCCCAGTTCCTCAACGTGCTGCGTGGGGAAATGAGCCTCGTCGGACCGAGGCCCGAGCGCATGGTCTTTGTCCGGCAACTGGAGAAGGACATTCCCAACTACCGCGACCGTTTGCTGGTGCTGCCGGGCATCACCGGCCTGGCCCAGGTCATCAATGGCTATGATGACGGGCTCGATTCGGTTCGCCGCAAGGTCGAACTGGACCGCCAGTACATCAAGAAGGCCGGGTTCCGGCAGGACGGCAGCATTCTGCTTTCGACCGTGTCCGTGGTTCTGAAGGGCGAAGGTGCACGTTAGCCAGTTGCCCTGTTCATGCCTGCTGCGCCTGGTTCAGGTCATGGGTTTCAAATGATTTTTCTGCCAGGCCGCTTCCCGGAAGCGGCTTTTGTCATGGGATATCCGCGTCCCCTCAATCCCTCCTTGCTTCGGTTCCTGGGCCCATGCATAATCCCGCCGGGAGAGTCACCGAACCACCGGGAGTCTTCCCATAAGTCGGACAAACCCGGGAATCCAGATTTTTCATGAAACCCGTTATTCTAGTTATCGACGACGAAGAGGCTATCCGCCTGTTCCTTCAAGCCACCCTCGAGGACGAGGGCTATGAGGTCCTGACCGCGGCCACAGGCGGCCAGGGGCTGGAACTGGCCAAGGACAAGGTGCCGGATCTTGTGCTGCTGGATCTGATGCTGCCGGACATGAGCGGGATTCAGGTCCTGGGTGGCCTGAAAAGCGCCCTGCCTCACATCTGCGTGGTCATGATCACCGCTTACCGGGAGACCGACACCGCGGTGCAGGCCATGAAGCTCGACGCTTTCGACTACGTAAACAAACCGATCAATCTGGACCGGCTGCTGAAGGTCGTGGCCCAGGCCCTGGCCAGCAACGCCGACGCCCGGCGCAGTTTCCGTAATGAACACCGGGGCGACCTCTTCGGGGGAGTCGACGACGTGGTGCCCAGCCAGGCCCCGGGCATGCTCGAGATCTACGATATCGTTCGCAAGATCGCAGGCAGTGAATCCACCACCGTCCTTATCGAGGGCGAATCGGGCGCCGGCAAGGACGTGGTGGCCAACCTCATCCATCGCACCTCCCTGCGCAGGGAAAGTCCTCTCCTGGAGATCAACTGCGCCGCCTTGCCGGAGCACTTGCTCGAAAGCGAATTGTTCGGGCACGAGAAGGGATCCTTCACCGGAGCAATCGCCCAAAAAATGGGGCTCCTCGAAACAGCCCACTCGGGCACCCTGTTTCTGGATGAGATAGGCGAGATGCCCTTGCCCGTCCAGGTCAAGCTCCTGCGTGTCCTGGAGAAGATGACCTTTCGGCGAGTGGGGGGTATCACGGATATATCAGTCGATGTCCGCATCGTTGCCGCCACCAACAGTAATCTGGAAAGTCAGGTCAGGGCGGGTTCTTTTCGGGAAGATCTTTTTTTCCGTCTCAATGTCGTGAATTTCGTTGTGCCGCCCTTGCGTGACCGGGTGGAGGACATCCTGCCCTTGGCCGAGTATTTCCTGGGCCTGTTCAATCTCAAGTTCAACAAGACCTTTTCCGGGATCAGCGAGGAAGCCCGGCAGGCACTACTGGCCTATGGGTGGCCGGGCAACATCCGGGAGCTCAAGAACAAGCTGGAACGCAGTGTGCTGCTGGGTAGTGGGGATGTTCTGGAAAGAGAGCATCTCCAGCTGGAGGCCCTGTCCGGGGAGACCGGACATCTTCCGGGGCTACTTCAGGACGTTCTCAGGAAACCCTTGCCTCCCGACGGTGTTGACCTGGAGGGTCTGGTGAACGAGTTTGAGGAGTCGCTGGTTCGCAAGGCTTTTCAGACATCCGGCGGCAACCAGACCGAGGCTGCCCGCCTTCTGGGGCTCAATCGCGACAAGTTCCGCTACCGGCTCAAACAATACGGCATCAAGGGATCATGAAGACGCCTCATTTTCCATGCAGGGTTTTTCCAGGTGTACCAGGTGCGTTGCTGCGCTTGGCCGGGTTTTTGATGGTATGTTGTCTGATGGCCGGTTGTGGTGTCTATTCAGCCAGCAGCGGCCGGGTGGATGAAAACCTGAAAAAAGTGGCCGTGCAGTATCTGGAAAACCTGACTCCGGAACCCAATCTGGGGGTAGAGCTCTCGGACGTCATCATCTTTGCCCTGCAGGTCGACAACACCCTCAAGGTTGTGGATGAAGCGAGTTCGGACAGCATCATCAGTGGCAAGGTTGTTCGTTACACCCTGCGGCCAGTGTCGGCAACCCAGGATTTGACCGTCAATGAATTTCAGGTACAAATCGCCGTTGTGCTGACCTTTACGGTCCGGGCCACCGGTGAAAAGATTTTCGAAAATCGCCGGTTCACCGGGACCGGTAACTATGTTCTCAATGACCCGCAGGGCACAAGCGAAACAACAGGCCGCCAGGAAGCGGTCGAGGAAATCGTGCGTGACATCCTGGCCCAGGTCGTCGAGGACTGGTAATAATAGGAGTTCCGTGGCTTACCCCAGGAAAAACAAGGGTCCGGATGTCCCCGGCTTTCAGGATCTTGTGGATCAGGATCTGAAAACCGGAAAGTTCCGGCCTGTTTATCTGCTGGCCGGAGAGGATACGCTGCGCATCGAGGGTGTCGTGGAGAAGATCCGGAAGGATGCCCTCGGCGAAAGTGGATCCCCTTTCAATTTCCATGTTTTCCAGGGTGACCAGATACCCGTAGAGAAGATCGTCCAGCAGGCCTTGAGTCTGCCCATGCTGGGCAGCTGTCAGGTTATCTGGGTCAAGCACGCGGACCGGTGTCTGGGCAGTCAGGACACCCAGGGAATCCTGGAAAAATACCTCGACCGTCCCGTCCCGGAATCCATTCTCATTCTTTCGGCGGACAAGGCCGACAAGAGGAAAAAATGGGTCAAGGTCTGCCTTGAGAAAAAGTACTTCTTTGATTTTACTCCGCCCTCCGGCGAAGCCCTCATCCAGTGGGTCCTCAAGGCGGCCAGGCGCGAAAAGCTGCCCCTCGAACCCGATCAAGCCCGGATTCTCTGCGACCTGGTGGGGAATGACCTGATGAGCCTCAAGAGTGAGATCGACAAGCTGGCTTTGCTGGCGGAGGACCGCGGTCAGGCCATCAGCGCCGAGGAACTCGGGCGGATCATCATGGACCAGGCAGTTCTGGAAGGCTATGAAATCACGGCCAATCTCGAGCCGGGCAAGACTCCGGAAGTGCTGAAGACGTGGTTCAGGCTCTCGGAATGGGGGAGGTCGCCCTTTGAAATCGCTCCCCTGCTCATTTCCAGGGTCCGCAAAGGCGCCATCCTGGCCTCCGGCAGGGATCAGGGGATGTCGGACAAGGACATCGGGGCCTTGACTGGTCAGAATCCCTGGAGTTTCCGCTACCTCGAACCCATGGTTCGGGGAATGGGCAGGCAGGGATTGGGTACGGCACTTCAGGCCGCCCTGGAATGTGACCGGCGCTTGAAGGGGTCCCCATTGAAACCGGATGTCATAATCGAAAAACTCATCATGGACCTGTGCAGGTCCGATGGTGACTGATGGAAAACGGCCGGACCTTTTGGCCGAACCGTGCGACTGACGTGAACCCTTGAAAGGACAACAATATGGCTGACGGACTGCTTGAATTCACCGACGCGGATTTCGACAACACCGTCTCCACGAGCGACATCCCGATCCTGGTGGATTTCTGGGCGCCGTGGTGCGGGCCCTGCAAGGCGATGACACCGACGATCGAAAAACTGGCCGGGGAATTTGCGGGCAAGGTGTTGGTGGGGAAAATGGACATCCAGGCCCATCCACAAACAGCCGGAAAGCTTTTCTTCAAAAACGGCCAGGTGGTCGAGTCCTTGATCGGCGCCGCCAACGAGGAAAAGATCCGGGATAAGATGGATATCGTCCTCGAATGATTTTCCAGTTTGAATCAAGGTGATTTTGGCTGGAGGGGCCCAAAAATTGGCCATTTATCAGCCATTCACACTTACTTAACATAATATACATTATGCGCAATTAATTAAGACGATGGGCCAAGTGTCTGTAATATAGATAATTGCTTGTTAGTCCAGAGAGCCGTGAACGGGGATCTTATCCGCCAGTTCGTCCAGATATGGCAGTCGCCAGTCCTCACCGAAGATGGCCTTGGTGAACCCCAGGACAGACATGGAAAGGACAAACAGGAAAAACACCAGCCGCAAGGCGATCACGACGAGGAAACCCAGCAGGGGCAGTTTTCCGAGGGTGATGTCGATGATCCCGATGAAGAAGAATCCCACCATCTCGAAAAACAGGAGTGCAAATCCTTGCCGGCAATGGCGGGCCAGAAAGTCGGTTTTTGAAGCGGACAGCAGCGGTACGAAAACCAGGAAGGAAAGGTAGCACAGGGCTCCCAGCCAGCGGTCACGAATGGAGATGTGGTTTTCCATGGCTTGATTCTCCCCCTGGACGGGATCGACTAAATGGCTGATGAAGCACCATTGCTGAAGACCTAAGGACCTGGATATTCTACTTTGTTTTACGACACCTGGGAAACAATGTTTAGCTCGGATTTTCCCTGACCGGAAGGCATCGATGGCATGAAAGGCACGAACCTTTTTCGCAAGTCCTCCCGCAAGTGGCGGGGAGTCGATTTCATGGGCCTGGTGCCCGTAAAGACATGCGGATGGGCTCCCGGTGATATTCCTGGACAGACCATCCTTCTGCAGCCGCGCTTCAGCACAGGGCTGCTGGGGCGGTTTCTTCAGCCCAGGCTCACCGAAACCAAGAAATACATCCGGATTCCCCTCGAGGATCGAGGGTCTTTCCTCTGGGGCCTGATTGATGGGAAAATGACCGTCGGGGACATGACGGAGGCCTTTCGGCGGGAATTTCCTGCAGAAAACGACCAGGTTCCCGAGCGGGTGGCCACCTATCTTTACCAGATGGTCGATAATGGGTTGATCGATTTTGTTAATTTCAAAGCCTGAGCAAATTTATGCGGTTTTGGTGATAAATTTGTTGAAGTCCAGGCCTTATAAGTTGACTATTTCAGGGAAGGTGTCAAAATCATCAACCGGATGAAACAGTGCCCTTGCCCGCGTGTTGGAACGTGAGCCATCAGATGGAGTGAAGAGACTAACCTCCGAATTGACAATGAGTAGCCTCATCCAAGAATTATTCATCTTTTTTGCCCGGCACATGGTGCTGGCTTTCCTGGTGTTTGTCACCCTCTGGGCCGTGCTGGATCGCTGGGGTCCATCCCGCCGTGGTCTGGACCGCCTCTCCCCTGTGCTGGGACGCCGTCTGGTGATGGGGATGAGTTTGGGAGTCCTGGCCATCTTTGTTTTGATCGGTGGCTGGTACCTGACCCTGGATGGTTTTGCCGGCGAGGTGGAGCCGGTGGTTTCAAGCCTGTCCTGGCTGGTGCAGCATGGACATCCTCTCTACCATGAGATCGATGCTGCGCAGCGCTACAGCGTGCTGTATGGCCCATCGGTGTTTCTGACCAACGGTTTGTTCCTCCAGATTTTGGGTCCATCCCTTTTCTCGGCGAAACTGGGATCCTTTTTGGGGGTCCTCGGCTGCTTGTTCCTCTTCTACGCGGCGCTGACCAGGTCGACCCGTGACTGGGTGGCGCTGTTCACTACCAGTCTGGCCGCCCTCTATTTCTGGAGCCAGGGGTTCGCCGTCTATCTGGTCCGTCCCGACGCCTTGTTGCTGTTCTCGGTGGGGCTGGCACTGTTTGCCGCAGTGAAGACCAGACGAGTCATTGCCCTGGTGACAGTGGCGGTGATGCTGGGTTTCGCCGTCAACCTCAAGGTGCACGCGGTCGTCTATTTTTTCCCGGTCCTGGCCATCCTGGCCGGAAGATTTGGTTGGAGACGAATGTTCCTGACCGTGGCAGGTTCGGTCGTTGTCATCTTGGCGCCCTTTGTCCTCCATTCGCAGGTGTCGGCCCTCAACTATCTGGAGTGGCTGCACAATGCCCTCGATCATGGACTTGTGACCGAGACAATTTCCGCCACCCTGCAGTTCGCTGCCTACTTGCTACTCCCCCTGGTCGCACTGCTTTTGATCTCCCCCATTCGTGCCCAACATGTGAAACGTCACGCGGTGTTGCTGGCCAGTCTGGCGCCTACCTATGTCCTGACCCTGGTCCTGGCCGCCAAACCCGGCGCGGGGCTGGTTCATCTTTTGCCC
>DAOWLV010000426.1 GCA_030643455.1 Candidatus Krumholzibacteriia bacterium
AACAACGTGGACATCCAGGAATTCATGATCATGCCCGTGGGAGCCCCCACCTTCAGCGAGGCCCTGCGATACGGTGCGGAAACGTTCCATACCCTCAAGAACATTCTCCACGACAAGGGACTGGCCACCTCGGTGGGGGACGAGGGCGGCTTTGCCCCCAACCTCGGCAGCAACGGAGAAGCGCTCGACCTCCTGATGGAAGCCATCGAAAAGGCCGGCTACAAACCCGGCGAGGACATCGTTCTGGCCATGGATCCTGCCGCCAGTGAATTCTTCAAGGACGGCAAGTACTACCTGGGGGCCGAAGGGGGCGAACCCTGGGAGGCGGAACGAATGATCGAGATGTACAGCGACATGGTGAAGAACTACCCCATCATGTCCATCGAGGACGGTCTCGACGAGAACGACTGGGAAGGCTGGGGCAAACTGTTCGAAGCCCTGGGAAGCCGGATCCAGATCATGGGCGACGACCTGCTGGTGACCAATCCGGACAAGCTGCGTCGGGCGATCGAGGAAGGATGCGTCAACAGCATCCTGATCAAGCTGAACCAGATCGGCACCCTCAGCGAAACCCTCGAAACCATCGAGATGGCCAAGCGGGCAAGCTACACCAACGTGGTCAGTCACCGCAGCGGCGAGACGGCCGACAACACCATTGCCAACCTGGCGGTCGCCACCAACGCCGGCCAGATCAAGACGGGATCCCTGTGCCGGAGCGACCGGGTCGCCAAGTACAACGAACTTTTGCGCATCGAAGAGGAACTGGACGATCTGGCGGTTTACCCGGGACCGGCTTGCTTCTATAATCTGAGTTGATCGAGGGCCCGGTAGCGCCGAAGAAGGATCTTCGGTTTCAGGAAACGAGGGAGCATGAAAAACCTACCCAACCCGGCGGCGAAGGACGGATTCATCCGGGGTGGTCCGGCTGGCAGTGTTCTGGCCCGCCATTCCCTTGCCATCCTGGTCGGCGCCGGCCTGTTGATGATGCTTGTCCTGTCGCAGCTCGGTGAGAACGGCATCGTATCCTGGTTCCATCTGGTCAGCCGGGAAAAGCAGCTGCGCGAGGAAGTGACGGCACTGGAACAGCAGAACCGGGAATTATCCGAACGTCTGGAAGCCCTCGAGAACGATCCCTGGGCTCTGGAGAAAATCGCCCGGGAAGAACAGAACATGCACCGCCCGGATGAGGAAGTCCTGATGGTTTTGCCCCCGGACGAACAGACCCGATGACACCCTGCTGATCCACCCTGCGAATGATTCCGGGTTTCTTGACAGCTTCAGATGCGATTCCTATATTCCGGGCCCACCGCTGGTGGCAGCAGATTCTGGAAATGGATGCGGGGTGGAGCAGTCTGGTAGCTCGTTGGGCTCATAACCCAAAGGTCACAGGTTCAAATCCTGTCCCCGCTACCACATACAGAGAAGGATCCGGTCCGCCGGATCCTTTTTTTTCTGCCTCCCTGATCGCCCTTTTCAAGCGACGTTCCTTGCCCTATGATGCATCCGGCGTTCCTGTCGGAACGCCGATTCAACTCCAGGCCGGAAAGGATTCCCGATGACAGAACCCCGCGGACAGTGGAGCGGCCGGCTCGGCTTCATCCTGGCGGCCACCGGCAGCGCCATCGGTCTGGGAAATCTCTGGAAATTCCCCTACATCACTCTCGAAAACAACGGCGGGGCGTTTGTCCTGGTCTACATCGCCGCGGTGGCCCTGGTCGGTGTACCGATCATGATTGCGGAGATCCTGATGGGCCGGCGCACCCACCTGAGTCCCGTGGGAGCCTTCAAGGCCCTGGCCACCGATCGTCCCGGCGGAACGGTCTGGCAGGGGGTCGGCTGGCTCGGGGTCCTGGCCGGGTTCACCATCCTGTCGTACTACAGCGTGGTGGCGGGCTGGACCATCCACTACACCTGGCTGGCCCTGAACGGGCACCTCACGGAACTGGCGGCCGACCCCGCGGTCCTGGGCAACTACTTCGGCAACGAATTCCTGGCCAGCGGCCCCCACCAGGTCCTGTACCACGTCCTGTTCATGGGCCTGACCACCGGTGCGGTCTTCTTCGGCGTAAAGGGCGGCATCGAACGGGTGGCCAAGGTCCTGATGCCGCTGTTGTTTATCATCCTGCTGGTCCTGGTGGTCTACAGCACCACGACCTCCGGCTTCGGCGAAGCGATACGTTTTCTGTTCCAACCCGATTTTTCGTCCCTGACCACGGGCTCGGTGCTCGAGGCCCTGGGCCACGCTTTTTTCACCCTGAGTCTGGGCATGGGCGCCATGCTGACTTACGGCAGTTACATCGGCAGGGATTTTTCCATCCCCAAGGCCGCCTTGCAAATTTCATTTCTCGATACGCTGATCGCCCTGATGGCGTGCGTCATCATGTTCTCCATCATCAACACCTCAAACATCGAGGTGAACAAGAGCGCCACAATCCTGTTCACCACCATCCCCACGGTACTGGTCAATTTGCCGGGAGGCGGTCTGCTCAACGCGCTGTTCTACCTCCTGATCGGATTCGCCGCGCTGACCAGCACCATCAGTCTGCTCGAGGTCGTCAGCAGTTTCGCCATCGACGAACTGGGCTGGACACGGCCCCGGGCCACCCTGACCATGGGTTCGGTCATCACCGTTTTCGGTGTGCTCAACGCATTGAGCCTGGGCGGCCATGGCGCGCTGAGCTCCATCAACCTGATCGGAAGGGAATCGACCCAGGGCATGTTCGGCACCATGGACTATCTGGCCAGCAACTGGTTCCTTCCCGTCGGCGGATTCCTGATCGCCCTGTTCTGCGGCTGGGTGCTGAACAAGGCGACCACTCGCCAGGAACTCGAGGAAGGGCACGGCCCCATGGCCGGTTACGGCATGTGGCGTTTCCTGATTCGATTCGTTTCACCGTTGGCGGTCGGCGCCATCATCGTCAGCGTCATACTGGGCAAGGAATACCAGTAGGGGTCATGGTGGGACATGAGTAGTCGCCTGGGAATTTTCTACGCCATTCTGGTCCTCCTTTTGCTGGTCATGGGGGCCTGGTGGCTCTATTTCCTGACCAACGTGGG
>DAOWLV010000014.1 GCA_030643455.1 Candidatus Krumholzibacteriia bacterium
GGTCCACCGTCAACAGATCGACCGCTTCCTGGTCCGGCTGGCCGAAGCGGATGCAGACTTTGTCGACCTGGGTGATGATGATCAGCACATCGGCGCCGACCAGCAGGCCGAGAAGGGCGCTGGCCCGGTCCTTGTCGATCACCGCGTCGACTCCTTCAAGGAAGCCGGCGTCGTCCCGGACGACCGGCACCCCTCCTCCGCCGGTGGCGATGGTCAGCACCCCGGCCTCCACCAGGGTCCGGATGGCCTCCAATTCGATGATCTCGATGGGCGCCGGACTGGCCACGACCCGACGCCAGCCGCGGCCCGCATCCCGGACGATGGTCCAACCGTTCTCGTCACGCAGGAGCCGGGCCTGTTCCTCGTCATAGAAGGGACCGATGGGTTTGACCGGTTCGGTAAAGGCAGGATCTCCGCGATCGACCAGCACCTGGGTGACAACCGTGGCCGCCGGGATGTCCAGACCGATCTCCAACAGGGCGTTCTGCAGGGCCTGCTGGAGCATGAACCCGAGCCCACCCTGGCTGTCGGCCCCGCAGACGAACATCGGCATGGTGGGAATGCCGTGCACGGCCATCCCTGCATCGTTGCGCAGCACGATATTGCCGACCACCGGGCCGTTGCCGTGGGTCATCACCACCTGGTGGCCGTCGCCGGCGAGGCGGGCGACCTGTTTCATGGTCGTCCGGGTGATGGCCGCCTGCTGTTCGTAGGTTCCCTCCTGCCCCACGGGGATGATCGCATTGCCCCCCAGGGCGATGACAAGCCGGCGGCCCTCGACGGAACCTTGGTTAGCCGCCATTGCGAACCGTCGCGACGAAGTCCGCGAAACGCTCCAAGGCCTTGCGGATGTTGTCCTGGCTGTTGGCGTAGCTGAAGCGCAGGTAGCCTTCACCGAATGCCCCGAAGGAGGTCCCGGCCAGGGCGGCCACTCCGAACTCATCGAGCAGGCGCACTTCGGCCTCCTTGCTGGTCAACCCCGACCCGGTGATGTTGGGGAAGACGTAAAATGCTCCACGGGGCTTTTTACAGGTGATGCCCTCGATGGCGTTCAGACCATCGACCAGCAGATCGCGGCGCACCTTGAACTCCGCCACCATGGCCTCGGCCGCGTCCTGGGGACCGGTCAGGGCTTCGGCGCCGGCGATCTGGGTGAAGGCCGCCGTGCAGCTGGTGCAGTTCGTCTGGAGCTTGGCCACCGCCGCGGCCAGCTCGGCAGGCATGATCCCGTACCCCAGCCGCCAACCCGTCATGGCGTAGGTCTTGGAATGCCCCTCCAGGATGATGGTGCGTTCCAGCATGCCCGGCCGGGTCGAGATCGAGTCATGGGTTCCCTCGTAGATGATCTTGCTGTAGATCTCATCGCTGAGCACCCAGAAATCATGTTTGACCGCCAGTTCCGCAATGGCGTCCAGGTCGTCGGAACTGAGCATTCCGCCGGTGGGGTTCTGGGGTGAATTGATGATCAGAAGTTTGGTCCGGTCGCTGGCCGCAGCGCGGAGATCCTCGATGTCGAAGGAAAAATCCTTCTCCTCGGCCAGCTTCAGGGGGACCGCCTTGCCCTCCAGGAAATTGATGACCGATTCATAGATGGGAAATCCCGGATTGGGATAGATGACCTCATCGCCGGGGTCGACCAGGGCGGTCAGCGGGAAATAGATGATGGGCTTGCCACCGGGCACGATCACCACGTTGTCGGGACCGACATCGATACCGCGATCACTGGCAATGTGTTCGGCGAAGACCTTCCGCACATCGGGCATGCCGGCCGCGGGACCGTAGTGGGTGTAGCCCGAACGCAAAGCTTCCACAGCCTTGTCGATGATGTTCGCAGGGGTATCAAAATCGGGTTCCCCGATTTCCAGGTGGACAATGTCACGACCCTTCGCCTCCAGGGCCTTGGCCCTGGCCAGCACCTCGAACGCGGTCTCGGTACCCAGTCTTTCCATACGCTTGGCCAGCATGACGCACTCCCTTGTGATCTTGGGAAAACTGAAATGGGACGGGCCGATTCACCGTTCCCGATTGTGCCAAACGTATGATTCCGAAAGGGTCAAGTCAACCGGTTCAGGTCAGGCTCTGCAGGTATTTTTTCACTTCCCGGTTCACTTCCTTGCGGATGCCGGTCCTGTCCATGGCCAAACGTTTGAGATCCACCTTGGATACGAATTGCACATGCATGAATTTCTTCAACGTGTTGATTGGCAGGTTGACCGGGCTCTTCAGGCAGGCAAGGGGCACCCCGCGGTTGGCAAAGCCCGTGTGGAGGATCCGAACCCGGGCGATGGTTTCGATGACGAGGGGATTGCGTGTGCGGTGGACCACATCTTCCACCAGACCGGGAATGGCCACGATCTTTGGATTGCGCAGGAAACCCAGCAGGACGCTTACCGATTGGATGTTCGTCAATACAAGGTGTTTCAGTTCGGTGACGGAAGCGGCATTGAGATCGATTTTTTCCTGGTCCCCGACCACGGGATCAGGCCCGGCCTGGAGATCATTCGCCCAGGCCAGGATCTCGTCGATCTCCTCTTCCTCGGTCAGGTCGCAGGCCGCCGCCGGAAAATCATGTTCCAGAAAAGCTCCACCTTCGGGAATGGCGATCACCAGAATTTCATCCCGGATCTTCATTCCCGAGAGTTCCGCGGCCTCACTCCCCATACCGCTTTGTGCAATCTCCAGGATGTTCAGGCAGACCTCCGGAAAACCAGGAGGCAGGGGCAGATGGAATTCGGCCTCCTTGCCATCGGCAGGAAAATGTGACTGAACAAGATGGGCACCCGTGACAAGGTCGAGTTCTACCCCGGGCACCCCGAGCAGGGTCAGCCTTCCGGCCAGAGCCTGCAGCAGCTTCAGACAATGGGCCATGACCGGAACCCGGACCGGGTGTTCGGCCAATCCCTCGAACAGCCCGGCAAGGGGGGCCAGTCCGGGATCCCCGTTCAGGACTTCACGCAAGGCTGCCCGGTCGCCATCCTCCAGTATATCCAGGGATCGCGACAGGGGTCTGTGGAATTCCGTTCCCTGACATCCATCCTCGATCCAGGTGATCATCTGCCGCAGATCCCGGATTTCCGCGTCCGCCATGCCCAGAAGAGGCAGGACCCTGCTGATGGCGACCGCCCTGAACGGGTCGATGCTTCCAGCCAGGTGACTGATGCGTTCCTGCCAGGCGTCGACTTCAAGGCGCAGGAGATCCACCAGCAGTTTCCGGTCCCCGGATTCGAAATCATCACCCAACGATAGCCTGGCCAGCAGTAGTTGCAGGCCGTCCTGCAGGGAAGGCCAGGGGGGCTCCCTTCCGGGTGGAAGCGTCGAGGAGTCAGAATCCGAACCGACTTCCTGGGTCAGGATCCCGCAGCGGTGCTTCAGGTCATCGAGCCGCTGCAGCCAATCCTGATGGATGTTGCCGGGATCATCACCGTCGGTGCGGATACGGAAATTCAGACGGCGGGAGGAACTGAACCGTTCCACCCGGGGCATGAGACGGTCCCCGGGCGTGGAGACATCGACAAAGGCCGCCAAGAGACGGGCCCCGGCCGGATCGCCCATGACCGCAAGATATTGAATTCCCGTAAGGTACTCTTTTGCAGCATCTTTACCAGTTATCTTTCGAAGAAACATGAACAGACTCTCTGCCCGGGAAGCCACTTCCGCATCGGCAAAGGCAAGGGCCTGAAGTCCCTCCAGGATGGATGGATCCGGCTCCCGCGTCAGTGAAGCAGGTGAAGAACCCCATGGTAGTTTCAGATCCGCAATCGCCACCGGGTATCCTTGCTGGCAGATATATCCATGCTCGCGATGACCTCCCTGGGGAGCCCACCGGTCCATTCCGCATATTCGTTATCGGCCAGTCCCTTACATCATTTACCGCCTGTTCCTGATCTACCATCGGGCTCCCGCTTCCACCCAAATGGTCCCGACGGCCCTTTCCCCGCTTCCGGATTCGGGTTGCCGCAACGAGGCGGCGGCCTGGACCCTGACTCCCCGACCAACCCATTCAAGGCCCAGGACGGTTTCGGATCTCCAGCGGCCCCAGTGTCTGGGCAGAACAAATCCTGCCAGAGGGCTGATGGCGCTGACCAGGTCCACGGGATCGCCCCAGGCAGTCACCCAGGCCCCACGCAGTTTCCAGGCCTGGCCTGCGCCATACCATCCCGTCAAACTGATCAGACTCCGGCGCCCGTTTCCGATCTCCTTGTCCAGCCCGTAGGACCGGATCAGAAGGCGGCCCCTGTACCGGGGACGGTCCAAAACGACCTGGGCCGAGATGATGGTCCGGCGTTGGGAGCCCCCGATGCGGGGCGGCTGCCAGGGATATCGCTGCGACCAGTGCCAGGCCTTGAGATCGTTGCTGCGATAGCGGATCGCCAGATCGATCCGGGGTGACAGTTTTTTTCCGGCCTGAAGATCGATCAGGGTTTTTTCCTTCCTGCTGCGCGCCCCACCCCGGTCCAGGCTCCGCCCACGATGGACCATGGCCCGCAGGACGATTCCCGAACTGGTGCGGGTGTATCCCCTCAGGGCGAGGCCCCGGCCATCCCAGCCGGGAAGCACCGCGGGACGGCTGGCCTGGCCGGGCGCCCCGGCCAGATCGGCATATGCCAGCTTTCCCTCAAGCCCCGTCCCGCCGGGGGATTTCCACCCCATGTGCAGGACCACCGCGGTCGTGGCCGGGATTCCGGGCGCGACCGTCCAGACCAGGGTTTCGAAACTTCCGAACAGGGGATTCATCTTGAATCGGCTGGCCAGACTGACGCCTCTTTCTGGATTCCCCACCAGGCCGGCGAGCGATATCCTCCAGTCCCGCCGAAGGCTACCCAGTTGAACGACAGTTGTTCGTGAATTCGGGACCCCCTTCGAATTCGCCGGTCTGCCGTTCACAAACCTCAAGATCAAGTTCCGGTGCCTGGCCCTGCCGGCGATCCCGGACAGGGATCGCGAATCCGTCGTTCCGAGCCAGGTCACCAATCGCTCGGCTCTCGGCAAAAAACCCATGTCCGCCGCCAGGGATGAACTCCGGCCCGGAGCCCCGATCATCAGACCGTGCCCCTGGATCAACCCCAGTTCCCCCACTCGCAGTTCGATCGATTCTCCGCCGGCCTCGACGGTTCCCGTGGTTTCCCGAAGTCCGGAACGATATTTCCGGATTCTGGACCGAACACGAAGCCAGCGCGTTTCCAGGGTGAATTTTCCATAATGGTCCATTCCTTCGAATTGGAAATTTCCCACCCGGATCTGGACCGACCCATGGATCGAAAAGGGGAATCCAGGCCGGCGTCCGGGTGATTTCCCATTTTCCGCCTCATCCATGAACCGGGCCAGCTCTTCCCTGGTCGGAGGCACCCCTGCATCGGAAAGGACCTCCAGGGCTTCCTCGACATCTTCGGGGATTTCCTGCGCCACCGACGTGGCGGAAATGACCACGGTCAGAACCACCGCCAGACGGATGACCGATCCTCCGGTCACCAGATAGAGGCGTCGGTATCCCCGCCGCCCAGGTGGAACCGGTGAGTAATGCCCAGTGCGGGATGGACGAGATGGGAAGTGTGAAACCAGAAACCGCCAAGCCGGGCCACCAGGGTGCCGCCCAGACTCCCTGTTTCCGGGTCAGCCCGGAAACCCAGGCCCAGGCGGGGCGTCAAGCGGCCCAGGATAGCCATGGACAGGACGGGGACTCCGTCACCCCGTTGATCACTCCTGAGGGCCAACCCCCACCCGGGATGGAAGAGCTTGAATTCGGCGAGGGTTCGCCTGCCGGCTCGGCCATGCCATTCGGGCAGGTTTCCCGGATGAATCCAGATGGCGACGTCCCCCCTGAAAAGGGATCCCATGGGGAAGGAAACCCTTCCTTCAAGACCGGTTTCAAGACTGGTGGCGACCCGCTCCCCGGTCACCAGCCAGTTGCGCCCGCGCAGCCGGACCCCCAACTGGGGATTCCCACCCAGACGCAAGCGCAAGGTACCCGCCTCCTCGACCATCAATGATTCGCCGAGACGCTCCCACGAAAACGCCAGGGACCAGGGCCATGGCCCGCCCCTCTGGACGATCCCGAATTCGAGCGATTTCAACGGCAGTTCCTTCATGGAAAACAAGTGACCCTGACCGGCCCCGACCCAAAGTCCCCACCCGCTTCCGTGTTTCGGATTGTGATTCACACCTTCGGCCCCCAGATCCCGCGTCCCGGCCGACGCCAGGATTGATTCCATGTCCCGGGGATTCAGCAGCCAGCCATCGGCGAAATCCCGGAGCCCTTCTCCGAACCCCACCGATGGCCCTGAAACCCAGAGAAGAACCATCACCAGGACATCCAGGACGTGATTGGTATCCGGCAGAGGCCAGTGCCGACCCGTCATCGGATCACCATGAGGACTTTTTCCCGGCCCAGATTGTTGAAAAAACGGTCCAGGACTTCCAACAGCACGACGTATCCTCCCGGTCCCGCCGGGCGGCCCTGGTCATCCCTGCCGTCCCACATGAGGTCGCGAGGGCCCGCACCCAGGTTCTCCCCTCCCAGATCCCGCACCAGTCCGCCCCACAGGTCGAACACGCGCAGATCCCACCCTGTCTGCGGCTCGGTCAGCTCGAACAGGAAATGGACGGTGGTGATACCGGAGGCCGGATCGAGGACGCGCGGCTGGACCGTGAATCCCGAGGGGACGAGACCGGTCACCGCGACGCTGTTGGCACACCCGGGGGACGAACCGGCCCTGGCTGTACATGGCGCCCAGTTGGACGCACCCGGATTTCGGGGCACCGCAGCGAGCCTTTCCAGGGACAGACCCGGATCGCTCTGTCCTCCGATAAGGGAACCCCCACCCCCGATGGTCAGGTGATCGATCACGTTGCCGAACGGGTCGGCCAGATAGACACGGTCAGCGAAATCCCGATCCCCCGTGGGTGTGTTGTTCAGGGTTGGCCAACCCGTCAGATTGACCTGGCGAGCGATGGCCAGTTCAGGCGGACATCCGGTGACCGCGCCATGCGCCTGGTTGTCCAGATGCCACTCGGCCAGGGCAACAGAATCCTGGGTCAGGACCAGGAGTTCACCTGGAACCATCCTGACCTCCGGAAGCGGCCGCCAGGGTCCGTCTTCGTCGCGCAGGAGGTGTCCGGTTAGATCCACTTCCTGGTCCCCCGTCACCGAAATTTCCACCCATTCCCCCTGCCCCTGCCTGGGAACGGCCAGCACTTCGTTGAGGATCAAATTCCCCGGCCCGACCTGGAGCGTAGCCGGATTCAGGATCAGGGTGTCCGGGCCTTCGGGATGCGCCACGAGGACCTCGAGAGGCAGAATCCCTCCGCTTCTTGGACGGAAAATCCAGCTTATCATCCGTTCCTGGCCTGCTGGTAGCTGGTCCAGCAGGGAGGGGTGATCCTCGCTGGCTACCCGGAGAATGATGGGTCGGGTGGGGAAGGTTTCGGTCCCGTTGTTGAGGATCTCAAGGGTGAATTGAACCCGCATGGATAGGCGGTCCACCGACGGGGGATCCAGATCCCATGCAATCACCTCCAGGGAGAAGGGCAGGAAATTGGGGGCGCCGGGCGTGGGCTCGGCCAGGACAAAATCCATATGGTTGTTTCCCGTGTCCCGGCCGTCGGGTCGCCGGGACAGGGATCGACCGGGAGCGAGGTCCGCCGGATCAGTTTCCATCATGTCCGGGTCCGTGAGGGGTCCGTACCCCACCAGATCCAGAACCGCCTCACCACGAACCAGGCGCACGGCATCAGGACCGTTTTGAAGTCCGAGATATACTTCGGCCTGCCCGGCCGGATCACCCAACCAGTTCCTGTCCACGATCAGGTATCTCAGGCCCGGCGCCAGCAAGAGGCCGTCCTGTCCCGTCCAGCGGTTGGCCCAGACGGCACCGACGGCCCCATTGGCGAACTGCAGTGACACTCCCGCCAGGGATTCGGTCTCGGGACCAGTGTTCAACAATTCGACAAATTCCCGCCCACCGTCGCTGCCTTCCGGATCAGGGAGGAATTCGTTGATGACCAGGGACGCCCAGGAGGCGCCAGGCAAGGAGATAAGGGCCAGGGTGGCCAAGCCCCGAACGAACCACCGGAGGCTCAAACGGGCCATCTGGGAGATCCCAGGGGCCTTTTGGGGGATATCCATGGGAGCCGGGCATTCCGGGAGGAATGATGGGGAAACTCGGGGCTGAGGCTATCGATTCAATCGGGGAGGAAAATAATCTACAGCAGGCCGTGCCGGCGCCTGAGGAACCACTCCAGTCCCAGAAGCAGGGTCACCAGTCCGAGGAAGGGCCAGCCTGACCAGAAATCCAAACGGTTCCTGCGGGCCACCTCTTCCCCACTCCAATCCTGGGTAAAAAGATCGTCGATCAGCTCGGTCCGGGCGCCGGATGAAGCGGCCATGGAGAATCCACCGCGGCCCCTGGCCGCCATCTGGACCAGGCGCCGGCGATCCATCCGCACCTGGGTAGCCTCGATGGAATGGCCGGTAACCACCAGACTCTCCACCTTGCCGGTGACCGGTGGATCTCCCTCGCCGACCAGCTGTACGGAATACCTGCCGGGCGGAAGGGGCGGCAGCACGACTTCGGCAAATCCGGAAGCTCCGTCCCTGCGGGATAGGGCAAAAGTCCTGACCCGGCTGGAATCAGCTTCAGAGGCACCATGACGCAACTGGAGTGACAGCTTCTGGTCCAGCACGGGGCGCCCCCTCATATCCCGCCACTGGGCCGCCAACCTGATCCTTTCCCCCTCCTGGAAAACGTTCTGTCGGCCCGTGAACACCAGACCGGAATTCTCCTCGCCCGCCGATGTCCAGACCAGAAGGTTCCGTAACAGGCGTCGCCCGGGGGAATCACGGCCGCCGGACACCGTTCCGGAGAAAGCGGTACTCGCGTGGCTGGGATCCCAGAAGGCCAATTCCCAGAGATTGCGCCCGCCGAACCAGGCCACCCGTCCGGCGCCCAGACCATCGATGACCAGCAGGGGCAGATCGGCCCTGCCGGCGGCATTTTCCCGGCGCCGTCCCATCATGAGTACGGTAGCTCCGGATCTGGGCCCGGTCGCAACCATCCGCCGCAAAGGAGGCAGGGTCACCAACCCCGTCCCCGACATCATGGCCCCCGCCTCCTGCAGGCCCTCCAGGATGGGATGTCCCGCCTGGGACGAAGCCACCGTGGCGAAAAGAGGACCACTGATCCAGCGCCAACCGCTGACCTGCACGGGAAGCAATCCCGCCAAGGAGGACGGAGGTGCAACCAGACCCTGGGGTCCGGCGGAGTCCGCTCCAGGGACCACCAGCAGCCCCAATCCGCCTTCAACCGCAGCCCGCAGCGGCCGCCAGTCCATACCCGCCAGGGCTCCGGTCCAGTCGGAAATGATGACTCCGTCCCAGGCTGCCCAGCCGACCGCCTCGACAGGAGCGATCCAGGGATTCATACTGTCAGCAAAAGCCAGACCGTCGGCAGACGGATAGACCACCTCGAGCTGGATTCTTTCCTCGCTTTCGGCCGCCTGAACCAGAAAACGCACATCCCAGCCGGGTGATCCGGTCAACAGGAGCAACCGGGATCTCTCCTTGCGCACGTCAATGGCCAGGGACGCCCTGTTGTTGTCGAGGAAACGCTCGTTGTCCAGGGGTGAGACTTCCAGACGGTATACCTGAAGCCCGCTTGCAGCGGGTTTGAAACCCAGGGAAACGGACACGACCCGGCCAGTGACCGGAACGGTCTTCTCGGCCACCACCCCCTCATCCCCCACCAGGCGGGCCTGAAGGGAAGAGCCGACCGACCCCGTGGAAAAGCGATGATCCACGGAAAATTCGACCAGCACCTCGTCACCTTCATAGGCAGTGTCGGGATAGCGCAGATCCTTGATGATGCGATCCGCCGTGCCCAGGGGATCCCCCACCCCGACCACCCGGAGGTCAATGGCCGCGACCGCTCCCTGAACTGCAACCTCGCCGAGCGAGCCATCGGAGGCCGTGTGGCGGCTGACCGCCGCGGGACCCCTGGTCTCCTGGCCGTCACTGATCAGGATCATGGTTCGGACCGAACGGCCGGCCATCCGGTCACGGGCCTGACGCAGGAGTTTCCCAAGGTCGGTGCCATGGCTGGTCGGGGGGGGAATGACCGCATCGTCCAACCGGAACTCGCGAACGGGATCCAGACCGTTGCCTCGCAGGAAGACAACATCCACCGGAGGCTGGTGGCGGGAAAAAACCGAGTCCAGCACCGAGGCCCAGGCCAGGGCGCCTTCCCACCTGCTGACCGGATCGCCCCCTTCTCCCAGTGCCGGGTCATCGTTGTCGCGAATCGCCATGCTGCCGGAATCCTCCAGCACCACCACCAGTCCAGCCGGAACACGTTCACTCCGCAACAAGGAAAAAACCGGGCCCGCGATGGCCGCCACCAGCAGAATGAAGACAGCGGAACGAAGGGCCCTGAGGATCCTGAGCAACCGGACCGGCGGTCGGGGAATGGTCCGGTCGTAGGCACGCAGGGCCCACAAGACGGCCCCTGCCGCTACAATGAGCAACAGGGGCCACATCCAGGCCGGGGTTGACCAATGGACTCCCACCGACCGCTACTTCCTGGCCTCGAGTTTTTCCTGGACCACGACCTGCGCCGCGGCCAACCGGGCGATGGGCACCCGGAAGGGGGAGCAGCTCACGTAATCGAGGCCGATCTTGTGGCAGAAGGCCACCGAACTGGGGTCACCCCCATGTTCTCCGCAGATACCCAGATGGAGATCCGGATTGGTCTGTCGCCCTTGACACAAGCCATCTCCACCAATTGGCCCACACCGGTTTGATCCAGCTGCTGGAAGGGGTCGCTGACCAGAATGCCCTGCCGGATGTATTCCGGCAGGAACGATCCCGCGTCGTCCCGGCTGTACCCGAAGGTCATCTGGGTCAGATCGTTGGTGCCGAAGCTGAAGAAGTCCGCGACCTCGGCCATCCGGTCGGCCATCAGGGCGGCCCGGGGGATCTCGATCATGGTGCCGACCAGATAATCAACCTTCTGGTCCATCTCTTCCATGACTTCTTCCGCCACCCGAATGCTCATCTTCCGCAGGTCGCCCAATTCGCGCTTGGTGCCGGTCAGCGGGATCATGATTTCCGGCTGGACGTCCACCCCCTCCTTCTTGACCACGATGGCCGCCGCGATGATGGCCTCGACCTGCATCTCGTAGATCTCGGGGTAGGTCAGGCCAAGCCGGCAACCCCGATGACCCAGCATGGGATTACTCTCGTGGAGGGATTCCACTTTCCGCTGGATGGTCTCCAGCGGCACACCCATCTCCTTGGCCAGGGCCTCCTTTTCCTCCAGTTCGTGGGGCAGGAATTCGTGCAGCGGAGGATCCAAAAGCCTGATGGTCACCGGCAGTCCGTCCATGGCCCGGAAAATGCCCTCGAAATCTTCCTGCTGCATCGGCTTGATCTTGACCAGGGCGGTGCGGCGGGCCTCCACGTCCTCGGCCAGGATCATCTCACGCATCTTCATGATGCGGTCCTCGCCGAAGAACATGTGTTCGGTTCGGGTCAGCCCGATGCCCTGGGCGCCGAATTCGATGGCCTGGCGTGCATCGTGAGGCGTGTCGGCATTGGTCCTGACCTTCAGCCGCCGGGTCTCGTCCGCCCAGCCCATGACCTTCTTCAGGTTGGGATCGTCAAGGTGCGGAGGCACCAGGGGCGGAGCGCCGTCGATCACGGACCCGTCCGTCCCGTTGATTGTAATAATGTCACCAGCCGTAAATGTCTTGCCGCCGATGGCCATCTCACCCTTGGCGACATCGACAAAAAGGTCACCGCAACCGGCCACGCAGGGTTTGCCCATTCCGCGGGCCACGACCGCGGCGTGGCTCGTCATTCCGCCCCGGCTGGTCAGGATCCCCTGGGCCACGTTCATCCCGGCGATGTCTTCGGGGCTGGTTTCGCGGCGCACGAGCAGGACCTTGCGGCCTTCCTCGACTGCGGCAACAGCCGCCTCGGCAGTGAAGACGACTTCACCCTGCGCCCCACCCGGCGAAGCGGGCAACCCCACACCGAGAACCTCGATCTGGGCCTCGGGATCGATCTGGTCGTGGAGCAGCTGGTCCAGGTGGTCCGGTTCGACCAGCAACAAGGCTTCGTCGGTGGTCACCAGCCCCTCGGCCTGCATCTCGGCGGCGATGCGAATGGCCGCCACCCCGGTACGTTTGCCGTGACGGGTCTGCAGCATCCACAGCCGGCCGTCCTGGATCGTGAACTCCACATCCTGCATGTTCTTGTAGTGCTCTTCGAGACGGGTGCGGATCTTGTCCAGTTCCGTGTAGGCAGCGGGCATGGCCTCCTCGAGGGTAGGCAGTTCCTTGGCCTCGTTTCCGGCCGGCAAAAGGTCCCGACCGGCGTTGTTGAGCTGCTGGGGAGTCCGGGTGCCGGCCACCACATCTTCACCCTGGGCGTCGATCAGGAATTCACCGTAGAAACGATTGTCACCAGAGGACGGATCCCTCGTGAAAGCCACACCGGTGGCACTGTCCGGACCCATGTTGCCGAAAACCATGGCCTGTACGTTTACGGCCGTGCCCCAATCCCCGGGAATGCGGTGGATACGCCGGTACTCGATGGCCCGTTTGGCGAACCAGCTGGCGAAGACGGCCTTGATGCCGCCCCACAGTTGTTCAAAGGGGTCGATCGGGAACGGATCGCCGGTTTCACTCTGGATGATCCCCTTGAAGGTGGCGATGAGCTCCTTGAGATCTTCCACCGACAGCTCGGTGTCCAGCTTCACGCCCCGGCTGGCCTTGATTTCGTCGATGGCGTGTTCGAACGAGTGACCGTCCGCACCCATGACGACGTCGCCGTACATCTGGATCAAACGACGGTAGCTGTCGAAGGCGAACCTGTCGTTGCCGCTATGGGCGGCCAGACCCTGAACCGTGTCATCGTTCAGTCCCAGGTTCAACACCGTATCCATCATCCCGGGCATGGAAACGCGGGCGCCTGAACGTACCGAAAACAGCAGGGGATCGGCGGGGTCGGCGAACTTCTTGCCCATGACAGCCTCGACCTTGCCGAGGGCAACCTTTACGTCCGCCTTCAGGTCATCGCTCAGATCGGAGGTGGCTTGAAATTCGATGCACTGCTCGGTTGTAACTGTGAATCCGGGAGGCACCGGTACTCCCAAACTGACCATTTCAGCCAGATTCGCACCCTTGCCGCCCAACAGGTTCTTCATGCCGGTATGCCCGTCGGCCTGCCCATCTCCGAAGAAAAACACCCTCTTGCCGCTCATGATTACTCCCAGGATTGATGAAGGAACAAACCCGGATTATTGAATCGCAGCGCGATCCCCTTCACCGGCGGCCCCATTCTATCATGGGGCGGAATCCGGCTGAAAGGTAGCACCGCAAGGCTCGTGTCGGTAGAAAAAACGAGGGCCCGGTATCCAGCTACCGGGCCCCCGTGAATAAGGAGCTCACTTCCAGGCTGTCGCCCGGGGTTTTCCTGGCTGATTAGCGGTACCCCCTACCTGATCACCACCAGGCGACCCCAATAATCCTCCGACTCGGGAATCTCCACCTTGTAGAGGTAAACACCCGAAGTGATGACCTCACCGGAGCTGTTACGGGTGTCCCAGTGCATGTTACCGCCGACAATGACCTCCGGTCCGATGTCGATGATCCGGTCACCCGCAGTGGTGAAAACCAGCAATTTTGATCCCTCAGGCATGTTACTGAAGGTCACGCTGCCGCCCTCGGCCCCGGGGAACCCCGCCCCGGTACGCAAGGGGTTCGGAAAAACATAAATCTCCTCCAACCCCTCCTCACCGATGCTGACCGGTGCGTTGATCTGGATCAGGGTCTGGTTTCCCGGTCCGGGGAAAGGCGAGATCCCGCCGTTTTCGATCAGATCCCCCTCGAACCGGGGTGAAAAGATCATCGAGTTCGAATTGTTTTCCGGGGTCGTCAAGGCCGTGTTGCCGTAGTCGAAGCTGGTCACCGAATAATTGTAGGTGAACCCGTTGAAGATCTCCTCATCGAAGAACCGGATCGTATCGGGATTGTCCAGGTTGAAGCAGGCAGCGCGTTTGGCTGCGAAGCAGTTGGGCACGACCTCGATGCTGGTGTCGCCGCAATACCCTTCGATACAATCCTCGGGATTGACCCGGTCGAACAAACCGAGCAGAGTCATTTCCTCGGGCTGATGGCTCGACCCCCTCCAGACGGCCCAACCCTGGAAGGTCTGACAGACCAGGTCGAACGAATCGAAGGGATGATATGATCCGCTTGAAAAGGTGATATCCAGACCCAGGTCCAGGCTCCGCAGTTCCACAGAGGTGGCGGTGCTGTAGGTGTCGGCCAGGGAAATGGGTGTGTCGGCGATGTAGATCCCCCCGCCCCAGGAACCCATGGTCAATTCTCCGGTGTCACCCACCAGGAAAAATCCCGTGCTGATTACCGGTTGCGGAGCGAAATGCTCCCAGGTGGCCCCGGAATCGGTGCTGCGAAGCAGGGAATACCTGTTCTCCAGGACAAAGACTGTGCCCGGACTACCCGCCAGGCGGGTCATGGTGATATCCAGGATTTCCGCCCGGTTTTCCGGCTGGAGGGCGTCGCCCACCAGCACCCAGGTGGCGCCCCCGTCGGTGGAGCGGTAGAGGCCCTTCTGCTTCACGCCCAGGAGAATTGTCTGGGGCGAAACATCGTCGTAGACAATGTCAAGACCCGTATTGACCCACAATCCGTTCACATGTTCTTCGGGATCGGTTTCGGGGTCGGGCACGACAAGATCACCATAGAGGTCATGCCAGGTGACGCCTCCGTCATCGCTTTCGTAGATCCCGTGGAATGAGAGCGCGGCGGCAACCCGGTCGGGGTTGCTGGGATCGAAGCTCAGGCCGTTGATGGTGGGATCTATCTTCAACGAATCAGGATCACCTGGATTCCATGAATCAAGGTCCGGGGGAACTCTCAAATCGGATCTGTTGAAGTTCGCGCCGTTGTCCGGGGAGATGAACAGGCCGAAGTTGTTGATGGCCGCGTAGACTCGGTCCTGCGACCATTCCACCACGTTGACCTGAAAATTCGACAGCATTGGGGAATAGCCGGGATCGAATTGTACCGTCCATTGCTCGAAGGTCTGTCCGCCATCGGTGGTGATGAAAAGTCCGTCCCGGGCCGTACCCACGGCAAAAACCTCATTGCTGGCCGGGGAAACGGCGATGCCGGTGATGAGTCTTGTATTGGTGAATGTCGTGTCGGCGATCTGGGTCCAAGCGGTGCCGTCATAGGTGAACAGGCCGACCGGATTCGACTCCGCGGTCACACCCCTGGAAAAACCGGCAATCATGAAACCACCGGAGCCTGTGGCCAGGGCCACCGTGTTGACCTGCAGCCAGTACATGGGCAACTGGGCGTTGACTTGGGACCAGCCGTTGCCGTCCGAGTACCGCCAGATGCCGCCATTGTTCGAGAGGTTTATTTCACCGCCGATGTTGCCGTATGTGTCCGGACCCTGGTTCTGCCATCTCACGATGACGTTCTGGGGCTGGACGACGCCTATGTCCCCTTCGTCCTCGGTGATGAAACGGAAGATCCGGTCGACCCGGTCACCGAATCCGCCAACCACGCTGACTCCGAAATCGAGATCCTCGGTGTCCTCGAGAGTGAAACAGGTAGCCTGGGTCAAATCCAGGTTGGGCCAGGAGATGGTCAATCCCGTCCTGCCGGTGGATTCCAGCCGGAGGTCGAGCATCTCCGGGGAAATCAGGTAGAGAGAATCCGCAGCGCAGGCTTCATCCGGAGTCTGGGCCCACGCGGAACCGGCCTGGAACAACAGCATGGCCAGGACAAGGATCGAGGCCGTGATCCGGATTGTCGGGAACCACCTGGCCAATACGCTTCCACCGTTCATTCATTCCTGCCTTTCGGGTGTCGGCATTGAATGATCCCCGGGTCGGCCGTCAAAGGCCGGCCGACCCGGGATCGCGATTTAGGGATTGATAGGAAGACCGAAGTATTGCAGCACCCAGCGGATGGCCTTTCGGGAATCTTCCTCGTCGAACCGGTAGGGATCGAATCCCCAGAACACATCGGCCCTTCGCACCGGCTTGTCTTCGATCATCTTGTAGGACATGAAACCATAGTTCTTGCCGTTGGTCAGGGAACTGGCGCGGCTCACACCCTGATAGCTGGTCAGACCCTTGGGACCGCAACCATTCTTGACTTCGTCGAGTTCGAAGCTGGTGTAAACGCTCCCGGGCCATTCCGGATCTGGTGAAACGGGATCATTCCACTCGATTTCCCGCAGCCAATCCAACCGCGAAATACCCCGGAACATGGGCTCAACGCACATTCCGCCTGGAGCTTCCAACGCTTCACATTCCTGGAGAATGATGGGTTCGGGACGCCCGCCGATGTTCTCATCGTAGAACTCGTCGTTACGGAACGGGAACTGGTAATCCTCGTTGAGGAGAGCCAGGGTGCCGTTCTGTGCAGCGGTCACATCCTGCCAATCGATTTCATTATTGGTAAACATCGTGTCGGCAATCACACCGGGACCGATGCTGTGATTCAACTTGAAATCCGAATCGAGGTACAACCCTTTCAGACCGACGCAATTGGAGGTCCGTTCGAACTTGGCAATGGTATTCCGGCTATAAATGGTCTTGGTGCCCGGGGAGGTCCAGTCGAGGGCCGCAATACCGGCGGTGGCGGAGGGATACATCCTGGGGCCACGCTGCACTCGAGTGCCATCCGGCTGCTCGGCGGTGCCGAAACCAGTGATGTAGGCGGTCCCGTTGACCACGAAAATTGGTTGGCGAGAGCGGAAAACCATGGGCACCATGTAATTTGGAAGCCCCTCGATGAAGGATTCCATGCTGCTGCCACCGACCAGGAAGAAGTTCCCGCCACGTACCTGATAGGGAGCCAACCAGACGAACTGGTCGACGCCGGCCCGGGGCCGGAATTTCTGGAACATGAGCTGGTTCTCGTCATTGAACTGTGCGTAACAGAGCACCGCCTTGTACTTGACCAGGTCGGCGTAAACCACGGGGTCGGTGTGGTCCTTCCAGTCGCGGTCCCAGGTAAAACCGCCCACGCCGCCGGAGCCTTCGGCCAGGAAGTGCCAGAAGGCATTACGATACACTTCTGAATTCCGGGGATTGCCATTGGCGTCGGGCCAGTTGTTGGTCAGGGCGGCCGGGTCGAAAACCTGGTCAATGACCAGAAGCGGCAACTGGTTTTCCAGCGACACGTAGGGAATGACCTGCAGCCTCCACAGGAGGGTTCGGGATTGACCGGAGTCATCCACCACCCGCAGGGTGAAGGTATGGAGGCCATCCTGGAAGGAACGTTCGGTGGCAAAAAGATTCTGTTTTGAAAGCCCCGGGGGAACGGCCCAGCCGGGATCGTTGGGGTCGGTCGAATCGATCAGGTCCCAGCCGTGCCGATAGGACACGATTTCACCATTGTAGGCTATGGCGTCGGCGGTCCAACTGAAATTCATGGGCTGGCCGCTGGCGATGTCATCGTCCATTTCCGAGGAGTTGGCCGATCCCAGGAATGGTTCTCCCAAGATCACATTGGGTGAGAAACCGCCCCGCTTGATCCAGAGGTTGGCCACCTCGACCTGGTAACTATGGCCGATGCTGACGGCGCCGGCGGTGTCACGGACCTGTACCGCGAACAGAAAGTATTGCCCATCCGGCTGATCAGGGAACTGGACGCGCCGGTCTTCCTCCCGGGATGCGTAACCACGCCAGGCAGACCAGTCGGGGTCCTCGAAGTCAAGGACCTCATCCCAATGTGCATCGTACTCGAATGGTGTCCGGATATAACGGGGCTCTCCGGCTTCCGTGGTGTCGTACTGGGCCGATATCCACAGAAAACGGACCTGGGTGGGCACATTGAGTTCGAAATCGATATCCGTACCCTTCCACCCGATGTTGACCGAGCCAGGCACGGTCTGGAAGCTCTGGTTGTTGAGGTCGGGATAGACCACCTCGCATGTGGGTACGATCGTTGTCGAGGTAA
>DAOWLV010000332.1 GCA_030643455.1 Candidatus Krumholzibacteriia bacterium
CACCGGAGTTTATCTCTACCGACTGGTCACTGATCGTTTCTCCGGGTCCCGCCGAATGACCTTGATGAAATAAATGACGGGAAAAACAAGGGGATGAAACAAGTGAATTCCAGGAATTACCCAACCCACCTGGTGACTGCCTTGCTGGCCATCGGGTTCCTGCTGGCCCCGATGACCGCCTCCGCCAACACCGCTCCCGTGGTCTCCAACGTTCAGGCCGTGCAGAGGTTGGATTCCTATATCGTCGACATCACTTACGATCTCATGGATTCCGAGGGCCATTATAGTTGGGTCAGTCTGTATTTTTCACCTGATGGTGGAATTTCCTGGCCCATCCACTGCGCGGCGGTATCAGGTGCCGCTGATACGTTCGTTCCTCCCGGTACCGGCCACAGTGTCGAATGGAATGCGGAAACCGATTATCCCGACTTGATTTCCGACTCCTGCAGCATTCGGGTCATGGCCGTTGATCATTCCCCCTGGCCCGGCATTAATTCGTTCTGGAAAACCGACCTTGATGGGCAGAACGAGACCCCCCTCGCCTATCGCGACACCTTGGCCTTCGGGGAGCCCTTCAGGCTTAATTGGCAAGGTGACGCACCCGCTACAATGGGCATGGACCCTGTAATGTTGGCTTCACTCGATACGGTATATCCCTTTGACGACGGATTGCTGGGTTATAAATACGATCTCCTCAGGGGGGACTGTGATCCCGATTTTGAAGACTGCTGGAGTCCGAAAAGATTCAACGAAGCCACCGGTGACAGCTTTTCCTTCTTCGGCCCCGTTTCCAGTCTTGATTTCCATAACGACGGGTCCGGAGCCGACCCGTTTCATGAACTCATCTCCAGTGGATTATTCCAGTTCAAACTGAACACCCTCGATGTGGCCGGCCTGGAAATTCGTGATCATCTTCAATTGACCGAACTCGTTGTTAATTTCGACCCGGAAACTATCATTCTCAACGGGCAATCCGATTGGGCTCATCCGGAGGATCCCGAGATGTACCCGTATTATTTCTTGTTGAACGATCCCCAAAAAATTCATCACCCATTCCAAGCCGGAGATCGTATCCCAGACAGATCCTACGTCGTGGTCAAGGCGCTCGGACGCGACGACTCGAGAGACCTTCTGGTTGACCCAGGTTATGAAATCGGAATTTCTGGCTTTCTGAAGGGGGTCCGCGACAACATCTTCGGCGGCCATTATAGTTTTCAGACCGAATCCAGTGCCCTGGGTTCCATCCCTACATGGCCTGCAACCTGCGATTCCTGCTGGTCCGCTGACACCCTGGGGTTCCTGATCGGGCCCCGCACAACATTCACCATCAACATGCAATCCATCGATGAACACGGCCGCAGGGACGGCACTCCTGCAGAACTGAGTTTCGAGGTGGGGTACCCGCCCTGCATCCAGTGCATCGAGATCCTGCCGAAATCCTCCATTCCCTCGGCATTCGACGAAACCCTGGAATGCCTGGCCGACACTTCAGCCAGCGCCATCGAAGCACATCCCTGTTTTGGTGACACTACGGCCCTGCGAATCACCAACGATGGTCTCGGTAGTAACGACCTCGATTTCATCCAGTCAGCTTACATGCTCGTGGATAAGATCTCGGGGGAAACCCATGTGGTTTTGGACCCGGGCCAGAGCGGCGATCAATATTACGTGATCGATGTCAATCTCTACCGAATGAAAATCCTGCTCCACGGCTTGGACAATTATTTGGAACGATGGGACAGCATGGATCGACGCATGATGGGCTGGGCTTACCAGGTCGATTATGAATGCGATCCTTTCAACCAGATCCAGGACGGCGGTGGAAACGATGATATCAGTACGCCGACCTGGGGTGAGACGGCCGGCAATTCAGGGTTGGATATAGATCCCATTTCGGGCTTGTGGACGATTTACGTCGACGTGGCTGTGCCACGCGACCTGATGACCTTGGGCCCGGACCTTTACCGGGATCTCGCCCTGCAGTATATGGTGGGAATCGATGACCCCATAATTCGCGACCGGGTCTTTGACGACTCCACCAAGCAATCCGGTGCAGGGCGCGTACGGGCCATCGCCATGGACCAAACCCAATGCGGCTTTTTCCCGGTCAGGCCCGCCCGGTACAACGTCTTCCGGTATGTACGGCCCTCGGTGGCAAGCCTCCCGCCCGGCAGAACCTGGCGTGACTGCGATCTCAGGTCTGACAACATCGTTCCGGATATCATGGAAGATCTTGATCTCTCTCCGGGGTCCATGGAGAGCCTGGAGGGTGAACCGGCCTGGAATTATTTCCGGATCGTCATCGAAACCGCGACGGGCGATTTTGAATGCCAAGCAACGGCAGGGTTCTAGCTGGACCTCGAATGCGTTTCTCGAAGGGATATCTTGAGCTCCGGCCATTCCCCCACCAATCACCTGTGAAACCCTCTCCGATTACTCTTGATTGGCGCCTGACGGCCCAATATCTTTCGGTCTGCCCCTAGCAGGCTGTTGATAAACTCCTTCTGGCGAGGCGCACCTGACGCCAGAACGAGTTTATCAACAACCTGCTGTTTCCCCTTTACGAATGAACGGCCGCCTGATGTCCACCACCACGCTGGAAAACAAGCACCCCGACGAGTGGCCCGCCGACTGGCGCCAGGCCGCCGAGGATGGTCTTTGTATCCATTGCGGGAACGAGCTGGGCCGGTTCTGGAAAAAGAGTGACGGCCCCTTCTGCTGCCGGGGCTGCAAGGGCGTGTACGAGATGATCCACCAGGAGGATCTCTGCCGCTTCTACGACATCAAACCCGACGCCCATTCCCCCGCACCAACTCTCAGACCTGAAAGTTTCGGCTGGCTCGACCGGATGCTCGCCGAACGCGAAGAAGCGGGCGGCACACAGACCGGTCCCCTGCACCTGGATCTGGACATCCAGGGCGTGCACTGCGCCGCCTGCGTGTGGCTGATCGAGGAGCTGTTCAAGAGACGTGAAGCCGGCATCCTGCTGCGCATCAACCCCACCCTGGGCAAGGTCGAGTTGAGCTGGGATCCAGACCGGGGTGACCTGAAGGAGTTCCTGGCCGAGGTCGAAAAATTCGGCTACCGGCTGGGCCCCAGCCGCAAGGGAGACCGCCGGCAATCACGCGCGCTGCTGATGCGCATGGCCATCTCCATCGCCATGGCCATGAACGTGATGATGTTCAGCCTGAGCTTCTACTTCGGGCTGGCCGAGGGCGCCCTGTACATGTTCTTCGGCTGGCTGAGCCTGGGCATGGCCACGGTGTCGCTGCTGGCCGGCGGCGGCGTGTTCCTCAAGGGGGCGATCGTGGGCCTGCGCCGCCGGGTGCTGCATCTGGACGTGCCGATTTCCCTGGGCATGGTGCTGGCCTACGCGGGTTCGACCTACGGTTTTCTGACCGGTGGGCCCGATCACGCCTATTTCGACAGCCTGACCATCTTCATCGCATTGATGCTCGTGGGGCGCTGGACGCAGGAAAACATCCTCGAGCGGAACCGCAACTCGTTGCTGGAATCGTCGGGGGCCGAGAACCTGACCGTCAAACGCCTGAAGGACGGCGAGCTGGAAGCTGTGGCCGCTCCCGAGATCGAACAGGGTGACGAGCTGTGGGTAGCCCCGGGGGACATCCTGCCGGTCGAAGGCATCCTGATGCGGCGGGCCACCGAGGTTTCGCTGGACTGGATCACCGGCGAATCGGACCAGATCGCTTTCCAGCCCGGTGACAAGATCGCCGCCGGCGCTTTCAACGCCTCCAATCACGGCTTTGCCGTCACGGCCGTCGAAGGGTTCGCCGACAGCCGACTGCAGGATCTGCTGCGCTCGACTTCCGTGGCCGACGAGGAATTCCGCCCCCAGTGGTGGCACACGATCAGCAGCTGGTATGTGACTGCCGTGCTGGGCGCCGCCATTGCCGGCTTCGCCCTGTGGGTCGGTCGCGACGTGACCATGGCCCTGAAGGTGACCATCGCCATCCTGGTGGTGACCTGCCCCTGCGCCCTGGGCCTGGCCACACCCCTGGCCGAGGAATTGATCCTGTTCGCCCTGCGCCGGCGAGGTGTGTTCATCCGCAAGCAGAGCTTCATGGAAAAGGCCCTGTCCGTGCGGCAGATCCTGCTCGACAAGACCGGCACCCTGACCATGGGGCAACTCGCACTCGACAAGGATTCCCGGTCGGTACTGGCCGGATTGACTGCCGACCAGCGCGCTGTCCTGCGACACATGACTTCCCGCAGCAATCATCC
>DAOWLV010000269.1 GCA_030643455.1 Candidatus Krumholzibacteriia bacterium
AACCCGATGTTGTTGCTTGTGGGATCTTGGTTGCACAAGGATCCCTGCGGGGTCCATTCAAGGGAACAGTCGACAGTCATGTCGTCGTCATAGACGTATGCGAGGTTTTCCGTACCCATTTCATCATATCCTGTGGTCACCACCACGACAGCCGCGCCACTTGAGCCAGTTCCGTTGAGCACATTGACGGGATCGGGAGCGGGCGTGGTGGGGGGAGTGTTGTCGTCGTCACTGCTGCATGCGGTCAGGGCGAAAGTCAGACAGAGGCAGATAATCGGGAGTCGCATCAATTTCATTTTTTTCCCTCTTTTTGAAGTTCGGACCATTCGAGGCCATCACAAATATTGGCACACCGGGGATGGTCAGCTTTTTTGTCACTGGTAGAAAAAAGGCAGTGAGGCCCCTCCATGAGTCCAAGAGCCCAGGATTTGCCTGTCTTCAGGACCAGCGTAACACAAAATAGGATAAAACACATCTTGTATGGGTAATTAATGAGAACAACCAGGTGATCTTGCCTGCCTTTTCCCGAAATCTCGAATGTGCAACGGGAATCCTGCCCACAATGTTCTGCGGCTTGGCCATACGGCGCAGGGGCGTCATTTGTGCCATCGCACCTCGAGATTCCGATCCGGCCGGAAGTCCACCGCTTCGTAACACCACCGGTTCCCGGAACCGTCTTCACACTTTTTGAATGGAAAACTGAAGGCCAACGGCTCGGTTCCGGGGGGCAATTCGATCTCGAAGCGCGCATGCCGCAACGGATGTTCCCAGCCACTGACCGTCGTCACGATGTAACAGGCAAAATTCTCATGAAGCGCCTGACGGTAGACGGTGTGCACTTCGATGGTGTCTCCGGGCGCCAGGGGCAGGCGCCAGTGGGCGCCGAGGTTGCCGGGAAGTTCGCGAAACTCGGCCGCTTGCCAGGTCGTGTCCGGTCGCACCCGGCAAGACAGTGACAGACTACGTGCGCCGCCAAGACGAGGATCGTCGGGATAGGGGTAGATCAGCGTGGCGTGACCGGTGCGTTCGGGCGCACACGTCATGACGTAAAACCCATCGACGGTGAGACTGTCCACGGCCACGTGCAGAAGCACGATCTCCGATTCGAAACGCAACGCCGTCGGCCGGGCCGTTTGGGCTGCTGCAGATCCCGCGACCAGTGCCAGCAGCAGACCGGCAACCGGCAGGCGGCCGGCCCATTCCATCCGAACCAGCATCAGCGGAACAGAGCCTTCAGGCTGCCGAACGACTGCGCTTCGATGCTCACCACCAACATCTCCGGTGTCTGAACCACACAGTCAGAGGGCGTAAACACCTCGAAGGCGTCGATCCAGACCACGTCGCCGGCGCCGGAATAGGTGCGCACCTCGATCACCAGTCCGGTGTGGCCACCTTCGACTATCCAGGTGTGCTCGAGCAGACCCCAGCCCTCGTCGGCGCCGTAATCGCTGTTGCCGCCGGCGGAGCCGCTGTAACCATCGGGGTTGTCGGGCAACTCATCGTTCCAGTGGCCCCAGATGCGGCATGACGGAGCGCCGGTAGGCGTGTCGTCGTAACGCATGAACCAGGCGGTGACCTGGTCGCCGTCCTCCAGGTCCCAGATGTAGCAAAGGAACGCCTGGGGTGTGCCGCTGGGCGAGTTGTCTTCCAGGCGCAGGGAGCGATCACCTTCGAAGACCGGGTCCGGTGCGGTCACGTTTGTGGCGATGATTGGGGGTTCACCGGTGCCGAAGAAACCGAGCACGGTGGTTGTGGGATCCTCCCACCAGCAGCCGAGTGAGGGCAACGGGTTGGCGGAGGCCGAAAAGGCGAATCCGGTCAGGAGCAGGCCAAGGACGATCATTCGTTTGAGGTTCATGAGTATTCCTTCCGGATGGCAAGTCTCGCACAGGGATGACCCGGAAGATTGGACACAACTGGCTGGACCAGCGATACCGGATCATACCACAGACGACACCTGAAATTCAATTCACATGGCCGCCCCGAGGTTGCTGGCAGGATGCACCATGTCTTCATATACTCCCCATTGACCCCGCAGGATGGCCGTCACCAGGCGGTCCCTCGCGCGATAACCCAGCCGAAAAAGGGAGCCAATGAGGACCAGGTTGGAAGCATCGACTTCGGTCTTGACCCTCACTTTTTTGGTGTGTTTCTTGGTGGTTACACCTTGCCCGGCCGATGACAACATGGCCCCCGGTTTCACCTTCGCTCCCCCCTTGCTGAAAGAATTCCAGGATGTGGAGTTGAACGGCGACCTGGCTGTCATCTTCGCCGTGGGTGGCCTGGTTCTCTATGATCTGGCGGAGCAGGATCTTGTGGGTGTGTACACACCCGATGAAACGACCGTGCGAACGTATCGCGGTGCCATAGGTGCGGATTTTGTCTATTCCGGTGCTCGCGAAGATCTTCTTCAGGTGATCGATATTACCAATCCATCCGAACCACAACTGGCCACCGTGCATGGTGCCGTGGGTCAGTCTTTTGAAGGAATGGGCATCAAGGATGGTTACCTGTACGCGGCACGGCATGGGGACGGGATTGAGATCCTCGATCTGGCTGATCCGGCGGAACCGGTGACCGTGGCCGAAATCCCGACCCTGGTTCACTCCTGGGATGTCGCTTTTAAGGATGACATTGTTTATGTCGCCGATGGCGCCGGAGGTTTGGCTGTCATCGATGTCACCAATCCCGCGGCACCGCTGCATCTGCTTTCGGTGCCCACCGCCGGGTCCGCGGTGGATGTTTGTGTGAGCAATGATCTGGCCATGGTCGCCCTCGGCAGCGCGGGTGTTGATGTGTTTGATATTTCCGACCCGGGCAATCCCCAGTGGCTTGGCAACTACAACAGTTCCGCCCTGGCCATTTCCGTGGAGGCCGTCGGCGATACGCTTTATCTGGCCGACTGGGACGACATCGAGGTCATCGATCTTTCCTTCCCCGCCAGCCCCCACCTGATCGGCTTCGAATTTGCTCCCGTTCGGGCCATGGGCCTGGCCGCCCGCGGAAACGAGGTGATACTGGCGGATTGGCTCAGCGTCAGGGGATATCGCTTCGAGCCCACGTTCGACGGTGATCTGCATCTGCCCTTCAAGAAACTGGCTTTTGAAGGTGTGCCGCCGGGATCGACCGAGCAGATCTCCTTCGAGTGCATCAACACCGGCGGCGGATCACTGGTCGTGACCCAGATTCAAACCTTCAGCGAGACGATCACCGTGGAGCCGCCCACGGCCTTTACCGTCGGGCCCGGCCAAACCCACGAAGTGATCTTGAATTTCTCCCCCGAACTTCCGGGATTTGACGCCACCTTCCTTCGTATCGATTCGGATGATCCCGACGAGTCGATGCGCATCTTCCCGGTGGTGGCCGGCAATGATCCCAACAGCCTGGAACTGGGTGAACAGGCCCCCAATTTCACCCTTTTCGATCTGCAGGGAGTTCCGCACAGCCTTTCGGATCACCTCGGAGAGGTGGTGGTCCTGGCGTTTTTCGCCAACTTGTGACCAGTTTGCGGTCCGGAGTTGTCGGACATCGAATGGTCGATTTGGCAGCGGTTCCAGGATCAAGGTGTCCTGGTGCTCGGCATGAACAACAATGAGCCCCAGGCCATCGTGGAGGAGTTTGCCGACACCTTCGGCCTCACCTTCCCGATTCTTCTGGAGGCCGGTGTGGCTTACGGTCAATACAGCCAGTCGCCCGCCGTCTCGCCTTATCCCCTGGATTACGTGATTGATCAGGGCGGTCAGGTGGCCTACTTCAATTCCGAGTATGATCCCGAGCTCATGGTGGCGGTGATCGATCAACTGCTGGGCAATACGGCCCAGATGACCATCGACCCCCTAAGCCTGGACTTCGGTTCGGTGGGTGTCGGGATCACTGAACATTTGCTGGTGGAACTGGCCAATACAGGCTCAGGCGAACTTCGCATCCACGGCATTTCGACAACAGGCGGTCCCTTCACCGTGAACCTGCCCGAGTTGGTTGTGCCCCCGGGGGGAACCAGATCCTTGCGGGTTTCGTTTTTGCCGGCTCAAATCGGGCCGGCTGTTGGTGATCTGTTGCTGGAAAGTAATGATCCCGTATCGCCCTTTCTCCAGGTTCCGCTGTTTGGGGAAGGTATTGCCGTGGCCTCGGCTGGCCAGACTGAAGTACTGCCGCAAACGATACAGTTGACCAGCTGGCCCAACCCGTTCAATCCCCGCGCATTCATTGAATTTGTCTTGATTTCAGAAGGCCCGACTCAACTGCGGGTGTTTGATCTGCGGGGAATGCTGGTGCGGGGTCTGCACGATGGAAATTTGCCGGCAGGGTCTCATCGTTTTCTTTTTGATGGGCGGGATGATGCAGGGCGGAAGCTGGCCACCGGGGAGTATTTTGCTGTCCTGCAAACCGTTCAGGGTGTGCTGAGGCAAAAAATGGTATTGGTTCGCTAGAGTATGTTGGTGATTTAGCTATATCGTTTATCCCAATATTGTGATAAAATATTGATCCTCGCCCAAATGTCTTCACGGACGAACGAAAAGGGGGATCATATCGCCTCGAGCAGGATGCTGTGCTTGGGGCTTTTTTATTCTTATCTCCAAGCGGACGGGCAAGCGGACGGGAGAAGTGTTGCCGCATCCGCAATGGAGGCAATGCAGACGGAATTTTTGGGATGCACAGGAGGATGATCACAGAATCCACAGGGGGGGAAATCAATGAAGAAACTCATAATGTTCGCTTGTCCAGCGATTGCCGTAGTGCTTGCTCTCGGTTCGTTCGCTGAGGAATTCCAGGTCAGGACCGACGGGGAACGCCCGATCAGGACCCTGGGCAACTCGGTTATTCATGGTGGCAACGTCAATTTCAACAAGGCCGGCCTGGACACGATCAACCTGATGGCCGCCTCCAACGACCCGACCAACAATTCCGATCCCCGCGACGGCGGCCTCGAACCGTATTACGACGGCGACTTCGAAGACGCCAACGGGGACCCCAGCTGGAACGGCTGGACCCACTTCGACGTTACTCAGGTGACAGTGTCCCACTGGAATGTCAGCAACTACAACCAGCCCGATCCCGCCAACCACGCGGCGTGG
>DAOWLV010000324.1 GCA_030643455.1 Candidatus Krumholzibacteriia bacterium
GTCAGGAGACCAATCAAGGGACCGAACATCGAGTTCCGCGTCGATGAGGCGCCTGGGCTCGCCGTTGGCCAGATCCATGACAAACAGCTGCCGCAACCGGCCCTCCCTGTAACCCTGTCCGAGGTGCCGGTAGCCGATTTCGTCTGCCACCACGTAACTGCCGGGCTCGCCTTCATAGGTTCCTACTTGAGCGGATCCGACCCAGGCCAGGGCCGATCCGTCGGGGGCCCAGATCAAGTTGCCAAAATCACCAGTACCCGCGCTGATCCTGCGGCGCGAACCACCGTCGGCGTCCATGAGCCAGATCTCGGTTCCCTCGTCGGTGGTGCGCAGGTAGGCGATGGTCTTGCCGTCCGGTCGCCAGACCGCTCCCCGGGAACGATCCTCCGGGGTGAAAATCAGCAGGTCACTTCCGGTATCCAGATCGCGTCGGTAAAGTGTGGTTCGCTGCTTTTCGATTCCCGGATCCCAGACGGTGATACCATAGAGCAGGAATTTTCCGTCGGGTGACAGGTCCACCAGAGCCACGGTCTTCATGGTCAGGATGTCCTCGGGAACCATGGCGTCGGCCCGCCGCGGTCCCAGCAGCAGGCCCGCAAGAAGAACGAGCACCACCACCAAAATCGCCCGCAGATCCCTCTTCCTGTTCATTCAACCGGCTCCAATCTCAGGAAAAAGAAGATGGCGATAGCATAGAATCCCACGATCATCCACAACATGGCCAGCAGGAATTCGAAGGCCGTGTAATCACCCAACCGAAGCAGGGTCGAGGTCTGGCTGCCGAAAAAAATCCCCGATGCGGCGATGAGCAAAACCCGGCTCATGGGAACCTTCAGGTCCGCACCGCATTCCGGACACAGGGCGCCCCACAGGGAACTGGCCCTGCGCGAGGGGCCCAGGATCTGTTTCAGGGCCTCCTTCCAGGGAAAAACGAAGCCACAGGTCGGGCATTTCGGGTTGTTCAAGGTCCAGGCATCCCCTTTGCTTGTGTCGGCGACCCAGGGTTCGTGGAATAATGGCTGATCCTGGATGGTATTGAAGATTATTCCGCCTGTGAAAGCCAGTTTCATTTTTTCGGGTGCGAATTGTTCTGTTATCATGCGGGATGGAATCGATGGATCGATTTTGCAATTGTTCCGGAAATGAAGGGAATCAAGATGAGCCTCGTCAGATCGAACGGCGGATTCCAGGGCGTGTGGACCGTTTCCACCCGCCTCGTCGCCGCCGTGGTAGGCCTGGTTTCCCTTCTGGTTCTGCTCACTTCCTGCGGCGGCACTTCAGGGCCGGAATCACAGGACGAGCTGGGCACGCACGCCGTCGACCTTTGGCCCATGGAAGATGGCGGAGCCCTGACCGCCATCCGGGAAGGTTGCGGAGTGCTGTCCGGTCCAACAGTTCCCGGCGGCCATTTCATCTTCACCTTGACCGACCCGGTCCTGCCGAGCCACGCCCCCATCCCCCACAACGGTTCCGAACGCGTGGTCTTCGCCCAGCTTTACGAAACCCTGGTCCAGGTGGATTGCACAGGTGAGACGAAACCCGGCCTGGCCGAAAGCTGGACCTGCGAACAGGACAGTACGTTCTGGGTTTTCACCATCCGGGAAGGGGCCCGCTTCTGGGATGGAACACGCATCACTACCGAAGACGTGAACAGGTCCTTGTCAGGCAACCTCGCCCAGGCCGTGACCGTGATGGATGCCCGGCGCGTTGCCGTTCATCTGCCCGAACCCCACGCCCGTTTCCCCAAGCTGCTGGCCCATCCCTCTGCGGCGGTTTCGGTCATCAGGCCCGGTTGGACCTGGCCCGTGGGCAGTGGGCCCTGCCGGTTGCGGGCCTCGGATCCGGCTCCCCTGCCGGACCTGGCTTGCCTCCCGAACCAGAACCATCCCGCCGCACCGGCCTGGAAGAGCCTCACCTTCCGCGTCCTGCCGGGCACCGACCCCAGGGATCTGGTCGCCACCGACATGGATCTGACCCTGGTCAGGGACATGAACGAGGTGGGATTTTTCAACGACGCTCCCGGCTTCCGTTCCGTCCCCCTGCCCTGGAACCGGCTGTACCTGCTGGTCTGCCCCCCGGACATGAATTCCCTCGGGGCAGATCGCTGGATCATGGCTGCGGCAAAAATGGATGTGGGCCGGGACGTGACAGCGGTTTCGGCCCGGTCATGGCCCGAGATTTTTTTCCCGGCCGGAGGAGACGGCAACTGTCCCGGGTTGAGCGGCCCGGATACTGGCGGTCAGAGCGCACGACTCGACTGGAACCTGGCGGCAAAAAACCTTGATCTGGACGTGCTGGCCTACCCCGGCGGCGATGCCGGCGCCCGGGAAATGGCCCGCCGCCTCGGCGCCCTGGCCGGAGGCTCTGTGCGCACCGCCGCACTGCCCGACGACAGCGTTGATTTTGTCCTCCAGTGGCAGATGGCGGGCGCCCTGATCCTCCCCCTGGACCAGCAGTACCCAACAGGCTGCCTGCAGATGGCGTCCCTTTTGGGCAAGGCGTCCTGGCTGAGTGAGGCCGCCCTGGGCCTGCCTGCCCAACCGGATGGCGACAGCCTGGCCGCGGCGGACAAGTACGCCGCTCAGCCGCAGGTGACCCCGGCGAAAGCGGTGACCCGCCAAGACCTTGTCCGCCCCCTGGGACTTGGCAGATCCTGGCTGATCGTGCGCGGATCGCTGGCCGGCCTGAAACTGGCCTACGACGGAACCCCGCTGCTGGCCGGTCTGGGCGCCGCCGCCACAGCCGTGCCCGGCGAGGCCACCCCATGAACCTCCGCGGACAGATCCTGCTGGGTTCCGTGGCGCTGGCGGTGCTGCCGCTGGTTCTGGTCATCATGACCATCCGTTCCGGAGTCCAGGATCGTTTCACCGAACTGGACACCGCCCGTGTGGACAATCAGATTCGCATCGTGCGGGACGATCTGACCAGGCAAAGCCACCAGCTGGCCACCCTGCTGGACAAGCTGGCCGAGACCATCGCCGACGACAACGATTTCCGCCTCGGGACCGTCGGTGGAAGCGAAGACAAACGAGGTTACGTGCTGGATTTTGCGCCCCGGCAGATGTCGCTGATGGATCTGGACATGCTGTTGATCCAGGACGACAAGGGACGCACCGTCAGCAGCGGTCATTTCCGTGACGCGTACGGTGCACTGGATCCGAAATTACATACCCTGCTGGCCCACTCCCGCGGCGGCCAGGGGCTCGTGACGGTCCGCACACCGGAAGGGTCCTTCCTCGCGCTGGTCCGTTCCCGCCCCGTCACTCTCGGTGGCCGCACCTTCCACCTGACCGGGGGTGACCGGCTGGACGAAGAGCGCCTGGGAAGCCTGAACCGCGACGGCGATCTTGCTCTGGCGGTGGTCTGGCCCCAGGGATCCCTTGCCACCACTGAAGCCCTGGCCGGCCGCCTGACCGAAGGGCGGCCCGTGCTGGAAACCGAATACCGTCTCAAACGCGACGGGATGATCGTGAGGTCGGAACACCTGCCTCTCATCAATGACGGCAAGCTGGATGACGCCTGGCTCCTGGTCACCCACGACCGCGCCTCGCTGAACAAGTTATTGCGGGACATGAATATACGGATGGGCGCGGTGCTGCTCCTGGCGGTTGTCGTGTCGGTTTTGCTGGCGATCTTCCTGTCGGGACGCATCAGCAGGCCGTTGCGCGACCTGGCCGACCGCACCGAAAATCTGGATCTCGACAGTCTCGACGCGGACTTCTCTTCCTCCCGCAATTCATCCCGGAAAGACGAGGTCGGACGCCTGACCCGCCTGCTGGGTGACATGACCGGGCGCCTGCGTGAGGGCGTCAAACGATTGCGCACTGCCGAACACAAGGCCACCATGGGCGAGATGGCCCGCCAGGTGAACCACGACATCCGCAACGGCATCACGCCGTTGCGAAACGTCCTTCAGCATCTGTCCCAGGTCGCGGATGATGACCCGGCAAAGTTGAACGCGGTGTTCGCCGAAAGGCGGGAAACTCTCGAGGACGGTCTGGCCTACCTCGAAGACCTGGCCACCCATTACGCCCGGCTCAGCCCGGGCCGCCAGCCCCAGGGGTGCCGCCTGTACGAGGTGATCGCCGAGGCGATGACCGACCCTTCCATCAACCCGGATGTGAAACTGGTCAACACGGTGCCGGCCAATCTGCCGGCGATCCTGGCCGATCCGGTCAGCCTGCGGCGAATCTTCGACAACCTGATCCGCAACGCCCTGGACAGCCTGCCCGCCGGCCGGGGCATCATCACCGTCGATGCCACCGTGGACGAGGATCCCAACCTGGAAGAAATGCGCATCCTGGTCAGCGTGAGCGACACCGGCGAGGGGATCGCCCCTGAAAA
>DAOWLV010000099.1 GCA_030643455.1 Candidatus Krumholzibacteriia bacterium
GGGCAGCAGTATTCATGAAATTGGTGTACTGGAAGTCGGCGTCGACGAGTCGGACACGATCATCGTCGACGAAGTGTTCACGGTCACCAAGGAGTTGGTGGCCCCCGGAACGACTCTGAACGAGTCGCGGGATTATTCAGAAACCGTCCGGGCGGCAATCCGTAGAGGCTGGACCTGGTCCACCGCATACAATCCCGGTGGCGGCAATGTGATCGGGGACGGGGAAATTGATTTCCAGGATGGTTTGCGGATTCTCGCGGTTCAGGTTCCATCGGGGGTGAGTTGGACATCCGAGTCCGGGATCTTCCCGAACTTGCCGAGCCCCGTTCCCGGTGATCCGGCCGTTGCACACGCCCCGCATCTGCTCGGAAGTTTTCCCAACCCCTTCAATCCGATGACAACGATACGCTTTGACCTGCCGGAGGCCGCCACCGTCAGGTTGAACATCTATGATGTCAAGGGTCGCCTGGTGCGGGCCCTTGTCGCTGCTGAAGCAGTTGGCGCGGGACGGCATGAGGTGATCTGGAACGGTCGTTGTGCATCAGGCCGGGAAGCAGCAACCGGGGTGTATTTCTGCAGGATGGAAGTGGGGAAATTCACCGAGACCATACGCTTGACTCTCATCAGGTGATTGCGTACCGCAGGTTGTCATTCCCTTGAACAAAACGGGCTCCTCCCTGGGCAAATTTTTGCCAGGGAGGAGCCCAGGGTATCCCCCGTCAACACCTGCTAGCGGTAACTGCTCTTCAAGGTTCCCCAGGTATGCGAATCGACCGGGGTTTGCCCGCAGCCCGGATCAACTCCGATGCGCACGGCGGTGGATTCCCTGCGAGTGCACGTGTCCTCGAAGAAACAACCAGTGCCGGTGTAGGTGGTCGTCTGGATGGTGACGCCACTGCTGGTGTCGCCGTTCCTGGTGCCATCCGATACGAAGCCGAAGGTGACGGAGCAGCCAGGGAGAATATCGATGGTGATGGAACACTCTATGTGCAGGGTATTGTCGTCGACCGACCCGGTACAGTTCAGATCCGGAGCGTCTGGGTCGGGATCTTCTGGATTCATGATGTCCCCGGCGCAGAGTGTGTCCAGGGTGGTGGATACACTGATGACCTCAAAGGTCTCACAATCCATTTCGGTCGTGGTGGTTTCCCAGATCCCCGCCCAGCTCTCGGGTACGATGATGTCATCGGCGCTGGCCGTTCCGGTAACCAGACACTGTGCGGCGATCAGAAAAAGGGTCCACGTTAACAACGTTTTCATGGCCGAGGCTCCTTTGTTTCGTGAAAGGGGATTGTTATGGATAGCTGCCGTTCCCCCCAATGGCGTTCAGATAAGCCTAGAATATAGATGGGATTTTGGGGAATAGCTACTCATTTGGTCCGGTTATCCTGGCGCAATCCACATTCAGGTACTATCGTATGGCAACTCCGATCGGGAACCTGCCCGACAGCGGCGAACAACAGGGCCTCACCAAACTACTTAGAGGTCGCGCCGCCTTTGAACCTTCTCTTGCCCTTCACTGTTGTTTGGGTCAGAACGTACGGCCGTGCCGTACAGGCTGGGCCTGTGCGCTTGCGGTGGAGATTAACTATTCATGTCTGATTACAAATCAATTGCCCCGACCGGATTCGACCGGTTCGGGCTCCACAAGACCCTTGTGGCCGGCATCGGTGACGCCGGCTTCGACACCCCTCGGCCTATCCAGGTCGAGACCATTCCCGCCGGCCTGGCCGGCCGCGACGTGCTGGGCCTGGCCCAGACCGGCACCGGCAAGACGGCGGCTTTCGCGCTGCCGTTGCTGGACCGGCTTCTCAGGGATCGCCGCCCGGGCCCACGCGCCCTGGTGCTCGCCCCCACCCGGGAACTCGCGACCCAGATCGCCAAGGAAATCCGCACCCTCGCCAAGTTCACCAATCTGAAGATGATCACCATCTACGGCGGTGTCTCGATGTACAACCAGGTGCACGGCCTGCGCAAGCGTCCGGAGATCGTCGTCGGCTGCCCGGGCCGCGTGCTCGATCTTCTCCAGCAGAAGGTGCTCCGTCTCGACCAGGTCGAAACCCTGGTGCTCGACGAAGCCGACCACATGTTCGACATGGGTTTTCTGCCGGACATCCGCAAGATTCTCGCCGCGGTGCCTGATGACCGGCAGAACCTGTTGTTTTCGGCCACCATGCCACGGGAAGTCCGCCGGTTGGCCGACGATCTGCTGAATTCTCCGCACGTCGTCGAACTGGCCAATGCCGCGCCGGTCTCCACCATCGATCACGCACTGGTAATGGTCCCGGAACAGCGCAAGCGCGACCTGCTGGAGCACGTGCTCACCCGCGAAGACTGCGACTCGGCCATCGTTTTTACCCGCACGAAACACCGTGCCCGGCGCCTGGCCGAGCAGCTCTGCAAGGCGGGACACCGGGCCGTCGGCATCCAGGGGAACCTGTCCCAGGCCCAACGGGATCGGGCCATGCGTGGCTTCCGTACTCGTCGTTATGACATCCTGGTGGCGACGGACATCGTCGCTCGCGGTATCGACGTGAGCGGCGTTTCCCACGTGATCAACTTCGACGTGCCAAACACACCGGAGGCGTACACCCACCGTATCGGGCGCACCGGCCGCTCCGAGAACGAGGGTGTGGCCTGTACGTTTGTCACCGGCAGTGACCATGGCTGGTTGCGGGCCACGGAACGCATGATTGGATCTCCGATCCAGCGTCGGCAGGTCGAAGGCTTCGAGGCCGACACCGTCGTGCACTCCCCGCAGCGGCAGCAGCGGCGCCGTCCTCCGCGGAGGGATGCGCGTGGGGGTGGACGTGGGGGACAAGCCCAGCAACAGCAGTCGAACAACTGGCAGCAATCGGGTGGCCCCCGGCGCAGGCGCAGGCGCGCCGGCTGACCGCCAGAGGGCCGGTATCCAGATTGAACCCTGTCGTGGGGCAGGAAAAAGAGGCCCGGGGCGAAACCCCGGGCCTCTTGACGAGAATGAAGAAACGAACTAGCGGAACAGGCTCTTCATCGAACCCCAGTTCACTTCGTCGGCCTTGACAGGCGCTTCAAGGGTAACCGTGACCAGGCAGCCCGCACTCGTGTAGGCGTCTACGCCGAGGTAGTACCAGCCGTCGGCCTCGGCCACATAGGTGACCAGCTCCTGGGCACCCGAGCAGCAGTTGTCCGAGCCCACCACGCAGGACGCAAGGGGGTCCTCGCAGTCGGTGAACAGGTACAGTGACATGTCACATTCGCCGTCTTCCATGGCGGTGAAAGTCTCGCCTTGGGTCAGATAGATCTTGTAGAAGGCGTCGGGGCCGGGGGCGGAAAAGCCCGTGCAGCCGCCGTAGCCCATGTTCGAAACGTTGGTGTAACCCGCACCCAGATCCACCTCGAAGATGGGCAGGCTCTGCTCCTGGAGGTCAATGGCGCCTTCGCAGACGTCGTTGGCCGGGGGCGGGGGCGGCGGATCATCCGCGGTGGCGGTCAGGATGTAGGTTCCCTGGGTTGTGCTGCCGTAGCCGGTCACCTCGACAAAGTAGGTGCCCGCGGCGGTGAAGGTGTAGTTGATCAGCGAGTAGTAGCCCTCTCCACCGTCGTCGTCGTAGGCCAACTCGGTGACACCGTCTACATCGAAAAGGTAAAGCTTGGTGTCATTGACATCGCCCGGGAAGGTCTCGAAAACGTAGGTATCGCCGGCGTCCACGGCGATCGCGAAGAAATCAACGTCGCCAGCCGGGTCGATGGCGGCGTCCATGGCGTCACCGGCGACCAGCGGGTTGGCGGTTGTGTAGTCGTCGTTGGGCTCGACTTCGGCCGCGTTGATGTCCATGGTGAACTGAGGGACCGGTTTTTCGAGGTCCGGCTTGGCGATGGCGATGCCGCTGATCAGGCACAGCGAGAAAAGAACAACTAACATGGTTCGCATGGGTTTCCCCCTGGGAAAAAAATGAATGTTTCACGTCGGTGAAAGACACATATAGCGGGTTGGAATGGATTTTCCATACCACCTGCGCCAATTACCGATCTACCACTCTCAAGATCGTATCATATCACAAACTTTTCGTCAACCATCCATGAATAATTATTTTTTTGGGATAATGGCACGTGTTTCGTCCAGATATTCCATATTTTGTTGGTTTTTGAATAAACCTAACTTGAAGTACAGTATACTTTAAGCTGTGCCTTTGAATTTGAATTATTTTGAGTTACGGCACCGATGGCGTGGGATACACCCTTGACGGTCCACATTCAAACAGTGCGCCGGAAATTTCGCCTCCCCCTCATGTCATAACCGGGGGCCTGGCAGCGGTGCTGGTCCTTCGACAGTTCCTCTCTTTGCACCCCCGTAGGTTTGAACGGTCATGCGGCCAGTTTTTGTCACTTCGAGAACGTGGATCTGGACCAGCGACCGGCTGGAAAAGACCCCCCGGGGGGTCCCCGATTGTGCCGTTTTATGATGTTTTATCTTTGCGGTGGATTCTTCCGCAACTTCCATCTCCCTTTATTCCACAAGAGTTGCCAACCCCTCCAACATCAACTCCCCGCGATCAGCAGGCACGCCACTCAGCTTGTGCAGCCCTTCGACCATCGCCGCCCTTTCCCCCCTCCCGATATGATACAATCAAGCCCGGCTGCACCCCGGATTCCCCCGTGTAAAGGGATACCATGACGATCAAAATCGCCTGCCTTGCCTTGACGACCTTGTTGCTGACCCCGTCCATGACCCGGGCGGTCGGCTGTATCGACCATGCCCACTACGAACGCACCATCCTCGAATACACCGATCTCGAGGGCGCCAAAGACCTTTGGCGTGAGGGTGACCTGATCTACGTCGTCAATGGCCACACCGGCCTGGTCATCGTGGATATCAGCGATCTGGATCTGCCCCGGACCGTCGGTGCGGTCGCCACACCCGGCTGGGCGCAGGAGGTGGTGGTGACCGGAGCTTTCGCCTATGTCGCCGACGAGGGGGGCGGAGTGGCGGTGATCGACGTGAGTGATCCCGCCGATCCGATCCTCGTGGTCAGCGTCGATACCGATTCCTTCGCCATGGATGTCCTGGTGGACCAGGGCGTTCTCTACGTGGCCGACTTCTCCTCGGGGCTGCGCGTCTTCGACCTCACCGATCCCGCGGCTCCGACCTTCCTGGCCACACGTGACACCGAAGGCGGTGCCCACGGTCTGGCCAAGGTCGGCGACCGACTCTACATGGTCGGCCAGGGCTCGGGGCTCTACGTGTTCGATGTGAGCGATCCCTCCCAGCCGTCCATCATGGGTCTGGCCGCCATGCCCGGCGAGGGCTACAGCGTGATCGTGAACGGCAACCACGCCTATGTCGGCGGCAGCGGACAGACCCTGACGGTGATCGATGTCGCAAATCCCCATCTGCCGACCATCGTTTCCGGTCTCCATCTCGACGGCTACGGCTACCGCAGCCAGCTCGTGGGGGACACTCTCTACCTCGCGGGCAGCAGCCGCGGCCTGCATCGCATCGACGTGAGCAACCCTCTGGAGCCCGTTACCACTGGCCGCAACGAAACACCTGGCTGGGCCTTTGATGTTATTGTCCTGGATGGCTTCCAAGCCCTGGTGGCCGACGGATCCAACCTTTTGATCACGGATATTTCGGACATGGAGCCCATCCCGGAGCCCGAATACTTCGAGGTGCCGGGTTACACGCAAGACGTCGTTGTCTCGGGCGACCATGCCTACCTTGCGGCCTATGGTGACGGCCTGCAGATCATCGACGTCAGTGACCCATCTGGCCTGGTGGTGGCAGGTAGCGTGGCCACCGCGGACACCGCCATGGGTGTGGCTGTCGAGGGTGACCTGGTGGTGATTGCCGACCAGGATGCAGGTCTGACCATGATCGATGTGAGCGATCGCACAATGCCCGTCCAGGTGAGTACTATCGGCCTGTCAGGCCCTGCAACCTGGGTCACCCTGGCCAACCAGCTCGCCTATCCCGGCGGCTGGAATACGCGGCTGGTCATCATAGACGTGAGCGATCCCGGTGATCCGGTGCTGCTCAGCGACCAGGACACGGGCGCCCCTGTCTACCACCTGGTCGTGGAGGGCAATCTGGCTTTCGTCGCTGCAGGTAACAGCGGTCTTCGGGTATTCGATGTGGGTGATCCCGTGGCGCCCGTTCTGGTCGGCAGTCTCGACTTGCCCTTCTGTACGGGCGTCACCTACGAGAATGATCATGTCTTTCTCACCAAGCCATCCTCGGATAGTGATTTGTTCGTGGTCGATGTCTCGGACCCGGCTGTCCCGCTGCTGGTGGCCACGGTTCTCCTGCCCGACCGCTTCTACCTGGTGACGGCTCACGAAGGTACGGTCTACGCCACCAATGGCAGCAGTCCGGGTGTAGCCATTGTGGACGTCAGCACCCCAGCTGAAGCACGGCTTCTGTATCATCGGGCATTCCCGTTGTGGACCAACGGGGCAGCCGTTTCAAACACGGCGCTTTTTGTGGGTGCGTCGCCGGGTCTGGCGACCATGCCCCTCCAGTGTCCGTCGATTTCGGCCGTCGATCCGATCATGCCTCAACCCGTGCTTCTGCGGTTGGGGCAAAACGCGCCCAATCCGTTCAACCCTCTGACAACCATTCGGTACGATCTTCCGCGGCGGCAGCAGGTCTCGCTGCGGGTGTTCGACATGGCAGGGCGCCTGGTGCAGACGCTGGTGAGCAACCGGTGGCACGAGGCGGGGCCACATGCGGTGAACTGGTCCGGACGTGACACCGAAGGACGGGCCGTGGCCGCGGGGGTTTACCGGTACGTGCTGGAAGGCGAGGGTTTCAGGGAGTCCAGGAGCATGTTGTTGCTGAAGTAGGTCGACCTCTGATAATGTGTCTGAAAGGTCCAACCTCGGATCCCAAGGTGACCTTTCCACCTAAATGGTCTATGTTTCAATGATTGGTGGAACCCGACACACTCCAGGGGACCTTCCGCGATTTGGTTTCTGAATGGGTTCCTCTGCACAATTTATTTCCCCAGAGAAACGGAAGTCCCTTTGTCTAATCCAACCGTCAACGTTCTGATGGTGTTTCCACGCTTCAGCTCCAACTCGTTCTGGAATTACCGGGAAACCTGCGCCGTTGCGGGCAGGAAGTACTCGGCCGCGCCGCTGGGATTGATCACCGTGGCCGCGCTCTTGCCCGGTGAGTGGTCCATTCGGCTGATCGATCGCAACATCGAGGAGCTGCCTGACGGCGACCTCGACTGGGCCGACCTGGTCATGATCGGCGGCATGTTGCCGCAGCAGAACGATACCAAGCAGGTCATCGCCCTGGCCCACGCCCATGACAAACCGGTGGTCCTGGGTGGACCGGACGTGACCTGCAGCCCGTCGGTCTTCGAGGAAGTGGAGTTCCGGCTCCTGGGTGAAGTCGAGGATATCATGACCGATTTCCTGACGGCCTGGCGCCGGGGTGACCGGCAGGGTGTTTTCTCCTCACAAACTTTTCCGAACATCCACCACTCGCCGGTGCCCCGCTTCGATCTTCTCAAACTCAAACATTACATGCATGTCGGTGTCCAGTACTCGCGGGGCTGTCCTTTCAACTGCGAATTCTGCAACATCGTCGAGCTGAACGGGCGTGTTCCCCGGCTCAAGACCAGTGAACAGATGTTACACGAGCTGGATACCCTCCATGCCCTCGGCTACCGCGGTCACGTGGACGTCGTCGACGACAACTTCATCGGAAACCAGAAGGCCGTCCGGCCGTTCCTGGAGGCGCTCGTCGACTGGAGCGAGAGCAAGGGCCGTCCGTTCGCGTTCTCGGCCGAAGCCAGCCTGAACCTGGCGGACAGCGACGAGGTACTGGACCTCATGCGCCGGTGCGGATTTTTCGGCGTCTTCGTCGGCATCGAGACTCCTGATCCCCAGACGCTGCTGAGCGTCAAGAAAAGGCAAAACGTCGGCCGGGATATTTCCGCCAGCATCCACAAGATCCACCGGGCCGGCATATTCGTGAACGGGGGCTTCATCGTCGGGTTCGATGCGGAGACGGAATCCGTGGCTCAGGCGATGATCAGCTGTATCGAGGAGATGGCCGTCCCCATCTGCATGGTCGGGCTTCTGTATGCGTTGCCGGACACCCAGCTTTCCCACCGGTTGCAACAGGAGGGCCGGCTTCACCCCGAGTGCGATTACGTGGGGGGCGACAATTCCGCCGACCAGTGCACGTCGGGATTGAATTTTGATACCCTGCGCCCCCGCGAAGACATTCTCCAGGACTATCGTAAGGTCCTGAAGTCGATCTATCATCCAGTGAGTTTTTTTGGTCGGGTGAGCCGCATGGCGCGCATAATGGATATCCTTCCGGAAAGATTCCCAAACGTGCTTCCCCATCTGTTGCGTGATATCCGTTCCTTTCTGCGCATCACCTGGCGTCTGGGTGTCCGTGACCGGGAGGTTCGCGGCCCCTACTGGAAGGCGCTGGCCGACTGTCTCCTGCACAATCCGCCGGCCTTCAGGACGGTCATTTCATTCGCGGCCCTTTACCTTCATTTGTGGCCGTTTTCCGGCTTCATGGATGACAGTCTCCGGGAGCAGATCGAAGCTCTTTCGGTACCTGAGGGGAAACTTCCAGCCCGGCTCGAACGCAGTATGCGAGGGTGATCAGGATCGCCCGGGTGCAAGCGCGGCTCAAGCCCGATCACTCGCTTCAGTCCCCCCAGTTGTCGAGGGTATGCTGGCTCGCATAAATCATGGCCACCGCTGAGCCCAGAATCAGGCCGCCGATCACCATATTGCCTGACGTTTTGGGATCATATTTTTCCAGCAATACTATGTCTGACAAGGGGAACCCGGGGCGGTTCGAAGGGGGGGCTGTTTCAGATTCCTGGATCTCGTTGAACGAGTCCTGGGCACTGCCTTCAATCCGTGGCTCACTGATGAAAAGGGATTGATTCTGGAATCCCAAAAACCTTCCCTTGATGTTCCTGCCGTCCTTCAGTGTCAGGCGAATTTCGTCACCAGGTGTCAAGCGGGGGGGATCCCCTTTTTCTGCTTGGACGACTGGATCAGTATTCGGCAGTGGGAGTGTGCGATAGGTGCCGGAGCAACCTGCCAGGAAAAAACACAGGCAGGCA
>DAOWLV010000339.1 GCA_030643455.1 Candidatus Krumholzibacteriia bacterium
CTCCGGCAAGGACATGATCACCTTGCGATTGGATGCTTCCGGCGTCAGCCCGGTGGCCGACCTGCCCGAAGTGGCGACACTGATGCGCGCCTGGCCCAATCCGTTCAACCCACGGGTGAATTTCGACTTCGAATTGCCGCGAACGACGAACATCCGGCTGACGGTTTTCGATCTCCGTGGCCATCAGGTCGCTGTTCTGCTGGACGACCGCCTGGAATCGGGCACCCACCGTGCCAGCTGGGACGGCCGGGGCAGCGATGGTCGCGCCGTGGCCTCGGGCGTGTACCTGGCAATCATCGAAAGCGAACTGGGACGCAGCAGCAGAAAAATCGTGCTGGAGAAATAGGGGATCGGATGGGACCAGTGTGTGGGTTGGATGGTTAATAATCCTGTCCGCAACACGGGTAATGTCTTATTTTTCCGCCTCCCCTCTTGTTTTATCTTTTCACTGAACGGATTTCCATGTCTCAAATGGCCCCAGGCCCCGGTTCAGGGGTTCTCGAAGTCCTGCAGAAAGGCGGCGGTTTCCTGCGCGATCCCGGACGCTCCTTCGTGCCGGACCGCAGCGATATCTTCGTCCCCCAGAAGCTGATTCAGAAACTGGACCTTTCGACCGGCGCGATGGTCGTCGGCGCAGCCGGTAAAGGTCCGAAAGGGCCGGTCCTGGAAAGCGTCGAAACGGTCTGTGGCCTTCCACCGGCCGAATTCGCCGACCGCACCCCCTTGAAGCAGTTGACGGCGCTGAATCCCGAACATCGCTTCCATCTGGGCACCGGCGGCAATGTTTCCATGCGGATCATCGATCTGATCGCACCGATTGCCCGGGGCACGCGCGGTCTCATCGTGTCCCCGCCCAAAGCGGGCAAGACCACCCTGCTGGAAAATCTCGCCATGGCCATCCATGAAGACACTCCCGAGACGCGCATCGTGGTTTTGCTGATCGATGAACGGCCCGAAGAGGTCACCCATTTCCGCCGCGCGACGCCGGCCGAGGTGCTGGCCAGCAGCAGCGACCAGAGTATCGCCGACCACGTGCGCCTGGCCCAGATGGCCATGTCCCAGGCCGTTCGCGAGGTCGAATGCCATCATGACGTGGTCGTGTTGCTCGACAGCATCACGCGCATGGGACGCGCCTTCAACCAGAGCGGAAAGGGATCGGGCCGCACCTTGAGCGGAGGCCTGGATTCGCGGGCGCTGGAGATCCCGCGAAAGTTCTTCGGCATGGCGCGCAACATCGAAGGCGGCGGTTCGCTGACGGTGATCGCAACGGCCCTGGTCGACACCGGCAGCCGCATGGACGACATGATCTTCGAGGAGTTCAAGGGCACCGGCAACAGCGAGATCGTGCTGGACCGCAATCTGGCCGAAAACCGTATCTACCCGGCGATTGACCTCAGGGCAAGCGGGACTCGCCGGGATGAGTTGTTCTTCGGCGAAGAGGAATTCGACGCCCTGACCCTGCTGAGGCGGCGGGCTGTTTCCGCGTCGCCCAAGCCCGCGATGGAGGGCATGCTGAAACTGATGGAAAAATATGACAGCAACGAGGAATTGCTGGCGGGGATCTCCGGGGAATAACAAAAATCCAAATCATTTATTTTCAGTGACTTGATTCGGCCAAAGGCCCCCCGGGGGGGCCTCGGGAACGCCGGCGCCCTTGACACCAATCAAAAACAAGATAAAGTGTATCGTGTATAGCTTGTATATAATCCGCAATAAATCACGATAGCTGGGAGGCAGGCTGATGGCTGAGTACAAATCGGTTCTGAACGACGAATTGCTGAAAGGGTGCGCCGAGCGATCCGCCACCTATGACAGTGAAAACAGTTTTTTCTTCGAGGATTTCGAGCAGTTGAAAAAAGCCGGTTACCTCACCGGGCCCATTCCCACGGAATTTGGTGGAGCCGGTCTGAACCTGCTGCAGTCATGCCAGGAGCAGCGCAAGCTGGCCTATCACGCGCCGGCCACTGCCTTGGCGCTCAACATGCACCTGTACTGGCTGGGTGTGGCAGCGGACCTGTGGCGGGGTGGGGACACGTCCCTGGAGTGGCTGCTCAAAGAGGGGGCCGAGGGGGAAATCTTCGCGGCCGGCCACTCGGAGCGCGGCAACGATCTGCCCCTGTTCCTGTCCACCACCAAGGCCACGAAGGTTGACGGCGGATTCCGGTTCACCGGGCACAAGATGTTCGGCAGCCTGACCCCGGTCTGGACCCAGATGGGGTTCCACGGCATGGATACGGACCACCCCGACGGTCCCCGGATCATCCACGCCTTCATGCCCCGGGGCACCGAAGGGTATGAAATCAAGGAAACCTGGGACGTCATGGGCATGCGGGCCACGCGAAGCGATGACACCATCCTCGAGGATGTCTTCATCCCGGACAAATACATCGCCGACATCGTGCCGGCTGGTCAGGGAGATCCCTTCGTTCTGTCGATTTTTGCCTGGGCGCTGTGCGGATTTGGAACCGTTTACTGCGGCGTGGCGAAGCGGGCCATCGACCTCGTGTTGCCGATAGTGCAGGGCAAGTCCTCCCTGGGCCTGACGCGGCCGATGTCCTTCCACCCGGAGGTCCAGCATTCAGTGGCGACAATGATGCTGGCCTACGAGACCATGAATCCGGTTCTGGAACGCACCGCGTCCGACTGGGCCGCCGGTGTGGACTTCGGCCACGACTGGCCCGCCAAGATCGTCGGTACCAAGTACCACTGCGTTGAGAGTTGCTGGAAGGTCGTTGACACCGCCATGGATGTCTCGGGCGGAAACGGCATGTTCAGAGGCAACGAACTGGAACGGCTGTTCCGCGATGCACGCTGCGGCCGGTTCCATCCCGCAACCTCGAACCTGGTGCACGAGATCGTGGGCAAGACCGCGTTGGGCATTGACCTGAGTGAGCAGCCGCGCTGGGGGTAACCGAGGAACATTGAGCGCCACAAGCCATTGGAAAATAAAGAGATAGGAAGAAGCGACCCGCCGGCGGGTCATTGGGGAAAATTCCCCATCCTGATACAGCTGTCGGCCTTGTTCATTCTCCTGCTCCGCAAAAAGTCCTTTCTTGGTCTGCGGGGCAGGTGGGCCCATTGGAGTTATTGAGGAATGACTCTCTTGAGAGTGCAAATTATAACATGGGGGTAAGATTGAACATCAAAAACAGGGCCCCCCGGGGGGCCCTGGGGCACGCCAATTCCCAATGACCGACACACACTTCTAGAACGGATTGGTCGCAAACACCGAAAATTCCGGAATGAAGCCGCGGTCGTCTATTTCCAGGGCCCCGACGATGGCCGCGGCGATCTCCTGGGCCCTCAGTTTCTTTGGCGACAGTTCCTGCTGCTTGCCGATCTTCGCGAAAAATCCCGTCTGCACCTCGCTCGGATTGACCAGCATCACCCGCACGTTGTGGGGCCTGAGTTCCGCGCGCCAGCATTCGGTCATCCCGCGCAGGGCGAACTTTGATCCGGAGTAGGCCGAGGAGGTCTGACCCCCGGACAGCCCCGAGGTGGAGGAGATGTTGATCAAGGCGCCGCTTTCCTGCTTCACGAAATGGCGGGCGGCCTCGCGTCCCATCAGCATGGCGCCGGTCACGTTGGTGGCGAACACCGCTTCGAACTCTTCCCTGTCCATTTCCACCAGGGGCGCGAAATAGCCGAAGCCGGCGTTGTTGACCAGGATGTCGATGCCGCCGAACTCGGTGACGAACTGGCTGACGGCGGCCTGGGCGTCCTCCTCGAGGCTGACATCGCCCTGGATACCCTTGATCCCCAGTTTTTCCACCGCCGCGTGGAGCTTTTCCTGGTCGCGGCCCATGATCGCCACCCGGGCGCCCTTGGCGACCAGCGCCTCGGCGATTCCGTATCCGATGCCCTCGCTGCCGCCGGTTATCAGGGCCCTTGCTCCGGAAATATCCATCATTGATCTCCTGGTATTGGTTCACTGATGGGGAAGAAACATCCCCACCTCAGGTTACCTGCATATGGAGGTTTCGCAAGTCGGGAAAAAGTATTGAGCCGGACAGTCGACCTGTGGTAGCCTTTCCAAGGCGGGATCAATTCCCGTTCGAGATCCTGATCGCGCCTTAAGCGCGACGGTTCCACGCGGCCTGGGCGGTCCACGGAAC
>DAOWLV010000227.1 GCA_030643455.1 Candidatus Krumholzibacteriia bacterium
CACCGAGTTTCATGCGCACCTCATGTTTCCTGTTCACCACCGGTTGATGATTCCGTACAATGGATTCAGGTTTTGATATCCGAACTCATTTCGAAGTTAACAATAACCAAGCCTGCAACAACGGGCAACGAAGGAGATTTGTTGGATTTCCCCACTCCCCTGGTCCGCGGCCGGTTCCTGCGCCGTGAAAAACGCTTTTTCATCCACGCCAGGCTGGACAATGGCACCGACGTGGTCGCCCACACCAACAACACCGGCAGCATGAGGGGCTGCCTGGCCGCCGGAGCGCGCCTCTGGTTGAGCCCCGCCGCCAATCCCGCCCGGAAATTGAAATGGTCGCTGGAAATCGTGGAAGTGATGGCCCGGGATATCCAGGGCCGCGACATCCAGGTGCTCGTGGGGGTGAACACCATCCTGGCCAACCGGTTGGTGGCCGAGGCGATCACCGCCGGCCTGATTCCGTCATTGGCGGGATTCGACATTCTTCGCACCGAAATCCGCTACGGATCACGCGGTTCGCGGGTGGATATTCTATTGACCACGGGCCAGGACCGGGTGTGGGTCGAGGTCAAGAACGTCTCCCTCGTTGAGAACGGCCACGCCCGCTTTCCCGACTCCCCCACTGAACGGGGGCGCAAGCATCTGCTGGAACTCCAGGAGATGGTCACCGCGGGCGACCGGGCCGCCCTGGTGTTCTGCTGCCAACGCCCGGATGCCGTCACGGTCGGTGCGGCCGATGATATCGACCCGGAATACGGCAGATTGTTGCGGCAGGCGGCGGCAGCCGGGGTCGAAATCCTCGGCCTGGGAACCCGGGTGGACTCACACGCCATTGCACCCGAACGGGTTGTGGAAGTTGATCTTGCACCGTTTCAAACTTGAATGAAACCCGAATTCCAACACATCCTCCCGTATTACCCCCCGGAAAAATGTTATAATCATCGTGGAATAATTTCCTCAAGGGGACACGCCATGAATTCCACTCGACGGCTTTATTCGCCGGTGACCATCCAAATCAGCCGTCTGACCTTCATCCTGGCCATCGCGGTCGTGTGCCTGAGCGCCGGATTCCCCGGTCACTCCCTGGGCCAGGACAACATCGGGATCTTCTGGGATGCCGCCTACACCCAGGACTCCACCACCACGGACACCTACCCAAGTATCCTGACCGGATACCTCGTTCTCAAGGACGTTTCGACACCCTTTGGACTGCTCGGCTGGGAATGCTGCGCCGATGTGGACGGCCCGGGACAGTTCATTTCATGGTTGATCGAGGGGCAGTCCATCAATGTGGCCACCGAGCCCTGTTTCATGGTCGGCATCAGCCCGGATCCCATCCCCTCCGATGGAGATGCCTTGCTGGCCACCTTTCAAATACTGGTAACCGAGCCATTGCCCGTGAGCCTTTCCCTCACGCCTACCTCCATCCCTTCGGTGCCCGATCAGATGTCCTTCATCCCCGCTGACGACCCCGGCGCCCTGCTGCCCATGACGACGGCAAGCGGTCAACCGAAAGTCGCCTGGATCAACGGGCAAATTCCCAATCTCGAAGTCGACCCGACGACCCTTCACTTCGACAACACCATCATCGGAACCCAGGTGGTCAAGACCGTTACCGTGTCCAATGTCGGTTCCATTCCGGGTTTCCTCGACGTCACCCTGACGGGTGATTGCGACACGTTTTCCCTGCCCGGGCTCAGCGGCCCGGTGACCGTGCCGGCCGGTGAATCCCGCACCATCGAAGTGGCTTTTACACCGGTGAATACCGATTTGGTTCTCTGCAACCTGGCCTTGGGTGCGAACCTGGACGAGGTGCAGATGGTGGGAAGCGGCCGGGAATTGTTGATAGCCTGGCAGGCACCCACCGAGGTGGACTTCGGATCTGTCAGCTCCGGCCAGGCACAGACCAGGTCGCTGGTCATCCGCAACGTCGGGGAAGCGGAGTTCCTGATTGAACCCTTCATTCCCTTGTCCTGCCCCGAATTCGTCATCACCGAAGGTGATTATCCGAGCACCATCCTCCCGGGGTACCAGCGAATAATTTTCGTCACCTTCCAGCCCGCGAACCCGGACTCGTATTCGTGCCGCCTCGATCTGGGTTCGGTTGTGCCGGCCGTGCTGTTGTTGGGCGTCGGTCAGGAATCGACTCTGACGTGGGACATCTCGCCCGCCGCCCTGGAATTCGGGCCCGTCGGCATCGGCTACGGCTCGGAATTGTCCGTGAGCATCTCCAACACCGGCGACCTGCCCTTCCTGGTGGCCCCCACCCTGCCTCAACCCTGCCCCGAGTTCACCATCACCGGTGGGGCTGCGCCCTTCCAGGTTGATCCCGGCGGGATGCACAGCGTCACTGTCCGGTTCGTTCCGTCGGCGCCGGACGACTTTGTCTGCTCCCTGAATCTCGGGGAAGGATTGCCGGACGTTCCCATGACCGGGACCGGCCGTGACCCGATTCTCGGCTGGAATGCGCCCACGTCCCACGATTTCGGCCTGGTGGGTGTGGGAGAGTCCACCCGTTTCACCTTCAATGTCACCAACACCGGGGATATCTCCTTCCAGGTCGATCCCAGCTTGCCTGATACGTCCCAGAGTTTCCGGTTGATCCTGGGTACGCCCACCTTCCTGGGCTCCGGCCAGTCCCTGGCCGTGGTGGTCGATTTCCAGCCCGTGGTGCCCGGGCTTCACTCCTGCCTCCTGGACATGGGTTCCATTGTGCCGGCCGTCCAGTTGCAGGGTGAGGGAGATCCCCGCCCCGAAACGTGGACCGTCACGCCGACCTTCCTCGATTTCGGTTGGATCTACGTTGGGACCTATCAGCAGGAAACGGTTATCATCGACAATGTCGGCGGCACTTTTCTTGAACTGGACATCAGTCTTGAAGATGCGGATATGGGGTACTCCATCCCCCGCGGTGCAGGAGCCTATCAACTGGCCCCCGGTTATAGCCACGAGGTGGATGTCCTCTTCCAGCCTGAGACCCCCGGCATGTTCGAAACCACCTTGAACCTGGGGCCCCTGTTTCCGTATTTCCCCATTACGGGATCGGCTGAACCCACGGACGACATCTGTATCATCCAGCCCGACACGCTGGTCTTCGGCCCCATTGAAATCGGGTACTCCCAGACCAGGACCTATTCCGTGACAAACAATGGCAACCAGCCCCTGCAGATCACTCCGAGCAGCAATTCACCGGTGTTCGTATCCCACGGCCTTGACCGAACGTTGGAGTCGGGCCAGACGGCCTATTTTTCGGTGGTCTTCCAGCCCCAGGTTGCCGGGACCTACACCGCCACCATCGATCTGGGCAGCCAGGTCTGCGCGGGAGTTTCCCTGATCGGGACGGCCACCATGCAGGGCGGGGTTGGCCAGAACCTGGTGGGAATATTCTTCGATCCGGATTACTCCTATATCGAAGCCCAGACCTTTGGTCCCAACGAGATCGTGGAAGGCTATCTGGTCCTGATCGAGCCCTCGGAAACCAGCGGCGTGGGCGCCTGGGAACTGGCGGCGGACATTGACGGGGACGCCCAGTGGCTGTCCTGGGATCTCGAGGGACAGCACATCAATGTCGGGCAGGGCAACGAGTTCATCGTGGGCATCGGCGGCAGCCCCCTGCCCTATTCGCCTGCGGTCCTGCTGGCCACCTTCCAGATCCTGGTTGCCGAGCCCTTCCCGAACGTCGTCTACCTGGAGTTGGGCCCGATCCAGACCCCGTCGTTGCCCGGTCACATGGTGTGGGCCCCCTGGCATGATGCAAGCATGCTCATGCCGCTGCTGCCCCACACCGGTGACAGCATCGTGGCCGTGATCAACTGGTCCGCGGTCGGAATCGGCCATCCCGCCCCCCGGGCGACACTCGCCGGCGGTGTGGTCGAGTTGCAATGGCCCGTCCCGGAACAGGCGCCTGGCGGCTGTCACCTCTACCGGCGGGACGAGGCCGGTGTCGAGATCCGCTTGACCGATCAACCCTTGACGGGTTATGGATCCATCTTGACCTACACCGACCGGCCTGAAGGGTATGCGGCAGGGTCAGTTCTGTATTACAGTTATACGGTAGTTGCAGATGGTGTGGAAGGTGGCCGCAGCCTGGAAACAGAAATCCGGCTCACGAATATGCCGGCACTCACCACTCGGCTGTTGCCGAACGTGCCGAACCCCTTCAACCCGATGACCGAGATAAGGTTCGAGCTGGCAAGGCCGCAGCGGACCCGGGTGGTCGTCTACGACGTGACAGGGCGTCTGGTCAAGGTACTGGCCGACGGTCAATTGGAGGCCGGCGCCCACAGCCGGATCTGGCAGGGCCGGGACTCGGGCGACCGCCAGGTGCCAAGCGGAACATATTATGTGCGCCTGGAGACGGACGGCAAAGTGGATCATCACAAAATCATGCTGCTGAAATAACAGCCGTGGTTGCCATATAGGCGATGAATCTGAACCGGTCGGGGGGACTGGATGCCCATATTCGGGAACAACAAGGTCCAGTATGAGGAAATCGAACGACTGCGACGGGCGGTCGACGAGCTTTCGGTTCTGAACGACCTTGCACGGGCCATCAGCATTTCCCATGATTCCGACCAGATCATCAAGACGATCATCAGCCGCTCGGTCAAGGCCGTCGGCTCCGAGGAAGTCTCCATCACCATGGTGGATCAGGAGGAGATGGTTCCCACCGGCACCCTGATGTTCGAAAGAAAAGCGGGAGACAACAGCAAGCACTACCACCTGAACCGCAACATGCTGGGCTGCATGTGCCATGAGAAACGCGCCCTGATGATCAACGACCCGGCCAACGACCCCCTGTTCCGGGGCACTCCGGTCACCGAGGGGCTTCGCAACTTCCTGTGTGTTCCCCTGATGGTAGGGGCGGAACTCATCGGCGTTTTGAGCGCCTACAACAAGATCGCCAGCGACTTCAATTCCGATGACCAGCGCATCCTGGCCATCATCGCCACCCAGTCCGCCCAGGTGCTCGAAAAAGCCCGCCTGGAAAATGAAGCGAGGGATAACGACCGCATCCGTGAGGACATGCGTCTGGCCGAACTTATCCAGGAAGGGCTGTTGCCCAAGGGTTCCCCGGAAATTACCGGTTATGATGTCGCCGGCGCCACTCATGCGGCCGGCCACGTGGGCGGGGACTACTACGACTTCATTCCCCTGAAGGACAACCGCTGGGCCTTCGCCCTCGGCGACGTGTCCGGCAAGGGAATTCCCGCCGCCCTGTTGATGGCCAATCTGCAGGCCACCCTGCGCGGCCAGGTCCTGCAGGGCACGTCCTGCCACGAGTGCCTGACCAACTGCAACCGGTTGATGTATCTCAGCACCACCCACGACCGCTTCGCCACTCTTTTCTACGGACGGCTGGATGTCCGCAGCAATGTCCTGACCTACTGCAACGCCGGTCACGAACGGCCGTACCTCCTGGCCCGCAACGGAGAAAACAACCGCCTGACTGCGGGAGGTCTCGCCGTCGGCATCCTCGAGGAATTCGAATACCAGGACGACATCGTCATTCTCCAACCCGGTGACACCGTGGTGGTCTTCTCCGACGGCGTGACCGACATGATCAATTCCCGCGATGAAGCCTTCGGGGAAAAGGGCCTGGAAAAAATCCTCGAAAACAGCGGGGATCTGGCGGCGCAGGAACTCGTGGACAAGATCATCGCCGAGGTCCAGGAACATGCCGGCGACGAACCAGCTTTCGACGATGTGACCGTGGTGGTCATCAAGAAGGATCCCTGATTGCCCCATCCACCAGCCAACAGAAAGAGGCGCCCCCGGGTAGGAGCGCCTCTTTTATTGTCCGTC
>DAOWLV010000215.1 GCA_030643455.1 Candidatus Krumholzibacteriia bacterium
CCTGCTAGTCTGCCCGCGGCAATGATTTCGCAAGTTCCAGGGGAAGAGACATCCATGGCCCATCTGCATTTCTACGATTGGATCATCATCACGGGTTACGTGATCCTGACCCTGGCCCTGGGCCTGGCCTTCCGCAAACGAGCCTCCTCTTCAACCGAGCAGTATTTTCTTTCGGGCCGCTCCCTGCCCTGGTGGGTGCTGGGCACCAGCATGGTCGCCACCACGTTTGCCGCGGACACTCCCCTGGCGGTCACCGGTTTCATCCGCGATCACGGCATCTGGTACAACTGGTTCGGCTGGCATTACGTCCTGAGCCAGATGCTGGCGGTGTTCCTGTTCTCGCGTTTCTGGCGCCGGGCCGAGGTTTTGACCGACAATGAACTGATCGAAAAAAGATATTCGGGGCGGCCCGCGGCCTTTCTGCGGGGTTTCAAGGCGGGTTATTTCGCCATCCTCTACAACTTCATCGTGCTGGGATGGGTGCTGAAGGGCATGGGCACCGTTGCCGAGGCCGTGCTGGGGATGGATCCGCAGGTGGCGATCATCAGTGGCGCCGCTCTTGCTCTCAGCTATGCGTTGATGGCGGGTTTCTGGGGGGTGGTGATCACCGACGTCATCCAGTTCGGGCTGGCCATGGCCGGCTCCATTTCCGTCGCCGTTATGGCTGTGCGCCACGTGGGTGGTATTTCCCAGCTCAAGGAACGCCTGGTCGAATCTCCCCTGTTCGGGGAAAACACGATGGCCTTCATCCCCGGTGGTGACCTTCACCTCGAATCGGACTTCTTCAAATTCCTGGTTTTCGTGACGCTGATGTGGTGGGCCAGTCACAACGCCGACGGCGGCGGATACCTGATCCAGCGCATGGCCGCCGCCAAGAACGAACGCCACGCTCGCGGGGCGACCCTGTGGTTCGTGGTGGCCAACAACGCTCTGCGCTACTGGCCCTGGATCCTGACCGCCCTGGTTTCCCTCGTCCTGTTCCCGACCATGCCGGAGGGAAAGGGCGAAGAAGCGGCCTATCCGCTGGTGATGCTCACTGTCCTGGGGCCGGGCCTGCTGGGGTTGCTTCTGGTTTCGTTTTTCGCGGCGTTCATGTCGACCATCGATACGCACCTGAACTGGGGAGCCAGCTACCTGATCAACGACATCTACCGTCGCTTCCTGCGGCCCGCCGCCACCGAGAAGGAATCAGTCCTCGCGGCCAAATTCTGCGTGTTCGGGATGATGGTCTGCGCGGTGCTGGTGGCCTTCTGGCTCACGAGCATCGGCCGGGCCTGGCTATTCGTCTGGGCCATGGGGGCGGGGATCGGGCCGGTCCTGATCCTGCGCTGGTTCTGGTGGCGCATCAATGCCTGGAGCGAGATTGCGGCGCTGGCCTCGTCGGTGACCATGGCGGTGGGTTTCGAGGTGGTCGCCGCGGTTCAGACGGGCCGCGACTACGCCCTGTTCGCCACGCCGGTCAAGGTGGGGGAGATGGTTTTGCAGACGCACCACAAGGCGATGATCCTCGTGCCTGTCACCATCGTCGTCTGGCTCATGGTAACGTTTGCGACCCGCCCGGTGGACGAAGAACGATTGGTCTCGTTCTACAAAAAGGTCAGGCCCGGTGGTTTCTGGGGTCCGGTGGCCAGGGCGCATCCCGAAGTCCAGTGCGATGGATTCAGCTGGTCACGGCTGGGGGTCTGGGCCTGCGGCAGCGCGGGGGTCTACGGGTTCCTGTTCGGATTGGGAAAACTGGTGCTTGGCGAACCGGCAGCAGCGGTGCCGCTCTTCGTGATGGCGGCGCTGGGGGCAGTGGTGGTCACCTGGGAACTGCGCCGTTCCTGAATGACCGTCAGGCCGGGTCAGATCTTCGAGTATTCCTCCGTGAAACGATAACCGATGCCCCAGACGGTCAGGATCAACCGGGGCCTGTTCGGGTTGTCCTCGATCTTGCTCCGCAGGCGATTCACGTGACTGTTGACGGTGTGTTCGAAGACCTCGGCGTCTTCGTCCCAGACAGCGTCCAGAAGTTGGCGGCGGCTGTAGGTGCGCCCCGGCTGTGCAGCCAGGGTATGCAGGAGGTCGTATTCCTTGACCGTCAACTGCACGGGTTCTCCATGGACCTGGACCTTGCGTTTGCCGTGGTCGATCTTGAGCGGACCAAAGTCCAGGATGCGGTCCCCCGAGGTGATGCGCCCCAGTTCCTCGGCCCGTTCGATCCGGCGATAGAGGGCTTTTATCCTGGCTGTCAGTTCGCGGATGCTGAAGGGTTTGGCCAGGTAGTCGTCGCAACCGAGTTCCAGACCGAGGACCTTGTCCGATTCCTCGACCCGTCCGGTCAGCATCACCACCGGAGTCCGGGTGTCCATGGCGCGTATCTCCCGCAGGACGTCGATGCCGCTCATGGTGGGCAGCATCCAGTCCAGAAGAACCATGCCGTACTGTCCTGCCTGGAAAGCCCGCAGGCCGGCCTCGCCGTCCGCGGCGGCGTCCACCTTGTAACCCTCGGCCGTCAAATGGAGGGTCAAAAGATCGATCAATTCACGTTCATCTTCGATGATGAGGATTTTCCGGATTGATCCAGTCGAGGCATCCATGGGGCATTATCCTTCCCTGGCGTCTGGTCTGGCCAGAAACCGCTTGAACCGTCCATTTCCATTTTGGTATAACTATTCATATAACAAAATGATACGGCCATGGCAAGGGATTTGGATCAGGGCAGGTGACGGGTTTGTGTTCAGCCGACACCCTCCTTCTTTGTCTAGAATATCCCAAAAACGCCATAGTTTTGTGATACTTATGTGAATATATCATATGAGATCCCTTCTTGGTTCAGGCCATTTTTGGCGGGATTTTCCACCGATTCCTGACCGCCAACCAGCAGTTGCCAGCGACGCCTCGCGAGGCGATAATTCCCGGATCGAATAATCCGACCCCTAGACAGGAGAGCGCATGACTCGACCGACTCTCGAACTGCCCCCGGTGGGTGAGACCATCCTGACCCTGGATTCGGTTTCCAAATCCTACGGCAGTGTCAAAGCCGCGAAGGAAGTGAACCTGGAGATTCCCCGGGGGAGTATCTACGGTTTTCTCGGCCCCAACGGTGCGGGAAAGACGACCACGATCCGCATCATCATGAAGATCATCCTGGCGGACAGCGGCAGCATCAACCTGGCCGGCCGGCCCCTGGACGGCGACATGCGGGACCGCATCGGATACCTGCCCGAGGAACGTGGGCTCTATCGCAAGATGAAATGCCTGGACCAGCTGACCTACCTGGCGGAGCTCAAGGGGGTGCCTCGCAAGGAAGCTCGTCGACGGTCCGACGCCTGGCTGAAACGCATGGGTCTGGAGGAGTGGCGCGACCGCAAGGTGGACGCCCTGAGCAAGGGCATGCAGCAGAAAATCCAGTTTGCCGCCACGTTCATTTCCGAACCCGATCTGGTCATCCTCGATGAGGTATTCAGCGGTCTGGATCCTCTGAACATCCAGCTGCTGCGAGACATGATCCTGGAGGAGAAGGCCAAAGGCACCACCATCCTCTTCTCCACCCACATGCTGGCTGAGGCCGAGAAGATCTGCGACGCCATCTGTCTCATCGAGGGGGGAGAGATCATTCTCAACGGTCCCCTCGAAAAGATCCGGGCTGATTTTCCCCTGGAGTCCGTGCGAGTGGCCTGGGAAGGTAATCCGGAACCGCCGGCTGACCTGCCAGGGGTGCTTCACCGGGAAAAATCGGAAGGGAGCTGGAGGCTGACCCTGGCCGAGGGGGTCAATCCCCGGGAACTTCTGCCCGACCTGATGGCGTTCGGTCCCCTGACCCTGTTTTCGGCCAACCGGCCTTCCCTGAGCGAGATTTTTCTCGAAGCGGTGGCCCGGCACAGGAAGGGGGTGCAGTCGTGAAGAAGATCCTGACAGTCATCCGCAAGGAATACCTCGAACGTGTGCGGTCCAAAAGTTTCGTCATCGGCACGCTGCTCGGCCCGGCCCTGATGTCGATGTTCATCCTGGTGCCGGTCCTGCTGGTGGACAAGGGCGGCGACGATTCCCGCACCGTCGGCGTGATCGATCCGGCCGGCCTGTACTTCGAATCCCTGGTTGAAGTTCTGGTCGACCAGGGCCGGGACAACGTGAGGCTGGAGTTGATCGATACCGGGAGCGTCGAGGAATCCCTGGTCCAAATGAAGGAATCGATCCTGGACGAATCGATTCACAGCGGCATCCTGATCGCCGTCGATTTTCTCGATTCAGGCAAGGCCACCTTCTATAACAAGTCCGTCAGTGCAGGGATCATGCGGGACGATGTCCTTCGTCCCGCCCTGAACCGGGTCCTGCGCGAGGAGAGATTTGCCGCCGCCCAGGTGCCCGACACATTATTCGCCTACCTGGCCGCCCGGACGATCTGGACCAACATCGGGGTGACCGCCGAGGGCGGGGAAGAGGAGCAGCACGAGGACGTCGGCTTCATCATGGCCTTTGTCCTGATCATGATCATCTACATCATGGTGATCATGTACGGCAGCCACACCCTGACCGCCGTGATCGAGGAAAAGAGCAGCCGCATGGTGGAGGTGCTGCTGGCCAGCATCTCCCCGGGCGACCTGATGCTGGGCAAGGTCATGGGTATCGGCATGGCGGGCCTGACCCAGTTCGCGATCTGGACCGCTGCTTTTTTTGCCATCAGCCAGCGCGGGATTTCGGTCGGTGATTTCAATTTCGACACGGCCTTCATGACGCCGGTGATCCTGATCAACTTTCTCGCTTTTTTCCTGCTCGGATTTTTTCTGTACGCCACCCTTTATGCGGGCATCGGGGCCATGTGCAACACGGTCCAGGACAGCCAGCAGTTCCACACGCCGCTGGTCATGGGGCTGGTCCTGCCCATGATGATGCTCAGCCTGGTGTTGCGGTCTCCTGATTCGACCCTGGTGGTGGTGCTCAGCCTGATTCCAATGTTCTCGCCGGTGCTCATGTTCATGCGCGTGTGCGTGGAGACGCCGCCGGTGTGGCAGATCGGATTGTCCTGGGTCCTGATGATGGGCTCGATCTGGCTGTCCGCCCGCATGGCGGGCAAATTGTTCCGCATGGGAATTCTGATGTACGGCGCCTCGCCAACCTGGGCGACGCTGATCAAGGTGTTGAGGAACTGATCAGGGCATGATCTCCAGACCGAAGCGGTCGCCGACTTCCATGAGGTCGATCACTTCCATGCCCTTGGTCACCTCGCCGAAGATGGTGTAACGGCCGTTCAGGTGAGGCTGCTCGGACAGGGTGACGAAAAACTGGCTGCCGCCGGTGTCCTTGCCGTCGTGGGCGATTCCCACGGCGGCTCTCTTGTATCTGGCGCGGCTCCACTCGCTGCGGATCATGTAACCCGGCCCGCCCCAGCCGTCGCCGCGCGGGTCGCCGCCCTGGACCACGAAATCGGGCACGACCCGGTGGAAGGTCAAGTCGTCGAAGTAACCTTTGTCAATCAGGTCGAGAAAAACCGCGCAGGTGTTGGGGGCGATCTTGCCGTCCAGCTGGATGACGAATTCACCCTTGTTCGTGATGCACCGCACCTTGGGCGCGTCGAAAGGCAAGGTCACCGGCGGTTGCTGGGGATCCCGTGCCACCGCCGGCAGGGTGGCCTTCAGGCTGGCCTCGGTGGGGATGAGATTTTCCGGCAATATCTTCGTGGCCAGGGCCGTTTTCCGGCCTTCGAGGCGGATGCGGATATCCGTCGAATCGAACGACCGCCGCAACAGGGCCGCTGCTTCGGTTTTCAGGCTGTCAGGGCCTTGCCAGGGTCCGTCTTCGGCGTTCAACATCTTTTCCATGCCGGCCAGGACCCCCCGCCGCAATTCGAAACGGTCAGGACCCGAGGCCCGGTTCCACAGGCGGATCAGGGCGCTCAACGATCCGCAGCAGGGGAAATCGCCAACCAGGTTCGCGGTGCTCGCGGCGACCACGAAGTCCTCATCGTCCAGGCCGGCGTAGAGATGACTTTCCAATCGTGCGCCCGTCGAAGAATCAGGTACC
>DAOWLV010000125.1 GCA_030643455.1 Candidatus Krumholzibacteriia bacterium
ATCGCCAATTGTTCAGGGCTGAAAAATGGATTTTCCAAGAAAGGGGAATCGGAACATGAAGAAGTTGCTTTTTGCTGTATCTGCGCTGGCCGCGCTTGCTCTGCTGGCTCCCAGCACGGGTTTTGCCCAGCATATGCACCCCAACCAGGTCGGGCTCTGGGAGTTCTCCGACGGTACCGGCGCCAATGGTACTTTCGTCGTTGGAGATCCCGTGGTTGTATTTCTGGTTTTGCTCAAGCCGGAAAAAGACGGGATTCCCTATGACACGATCAACGCCTTCGAATGCCAGTTGAACTTCAACCCTGCCGGCAACCTGTTCAAGCTGGGAGAGGTTTTCCCTCCCCAGGCCATCAATGTCGGTGACAATAATAACATCGGTCTGGGTTACCTGGAATACATCGTGGGCCTGGGTTCTGACTATCCGGTTACCGCCGAGTCGGTCGACCTGCTCGCGATCAACTTCATGCACACCGCGCTGGGTCAGATTGATGTCAGCCTGTCCCCGACCTCCCATCCCGGTATTGCGGGTCATATGGCCTACCAGTCTGTTGAGGGAGATCTGCGGATCATGTACTCGGCCGGCGGAGAAGATGGCAACCCCGACGACATTCCCGTGTGGGTCTTCGATGGTGCGGCAACGCCCATCGAGACCGAATCCTTCGGTTCGGTCAAGGCGCTTTTCCGTTAGGGTTTCTGTCTGATGAAGACCGGTTGGATTCCGGTTCGACGATTGCCGAAAGGGGCGGGCCAACCCGCCCCTTTCGTTTGCCTGGCGGATCCATGACCGATTTATGGGGGCAAGTCATTGACCCGGTTCCCATTCAGTCATATAATGAATGTATGCCCAACCGGGCTGTGCCTGCCCCTGATCGATTATTCAGCAATTTCTGTCCGGGAGACCAGAATGGGTGGTTCCGTGTATCGTCTGACAGCTTTGGCCCGTAAGGGGAGCCTGATCTCGATTATTTGGCGTGGGGGGCTTTTCGGGTTTCTCGTGATGAGCCTGTCCCTGCCTCCGGTTGTTTTTTCTGCCGAATCTTCCTCGGTGAAAAACGTGGCAGGGGTTTCCCTCCTGACCAGCGGGCCCGAAGCGCTTCGTTTCACCCTGAGCGGGCTCGAGCCCGTCTGGACGCCACGTACCGTCGGTGACCCGGCGGTCACCCTGTATGATGTCAACATGGGGGGCTTTGTTCCGTCAGGCGAGCCGGGCCACCCAAGATTGCCCCGGACCGGTGGGTGGGTGGTGGTTCCCCCCGGGACCCGGCCGGAATTGAAGATCATTCAGGAGCAATGGAATCCCGCGGGTGATCGTCCCCTGATGGTCGAGGGTGTGCCGGTCATCATTTTGGGCGCTGAATCCTGGGAAAATTCCGCTTCCGAAATCCTGGTGCTGCCAGGTCAGGAACCACCCGCGGAGGCCATTATCCCACCCCACGGCATGGATGCTCTTGCCCGCCGCGGCACCGCTTCCGGTCCAGTCGCGGTGACCCTGGGCGAGGTGTCCTGGTGGCGCGGCCGTCGCATCATGTCCTACCAGGTGACACCGGTCCGTCACGACGCCGCCGGCAGGGCGAATCAGGTGCTGGCCGGCGGCACCTGGGAAATCCGTTTTGTGCCCGATGACTCCGCCGGTCGGTCCATTAACGACGTGCATGCCCGCAAGTCATCGACCCGCAATGACGACAGGTTCGGCGGCATCTTCCTGAACAAAGAACTGCTTTCCCAGTTGCCAACCGAAGCTGCCTACCAGGGGGTTGATTTCTCTTTCTTCGAGGAGACCGACAGATCCGGTCTGGACAAGGTGAGGGGCGCCAGGGCCGGGACCCTGCTGGGACCTGAAACCCGGCTCGCGGTCTGGAAGACCGGACTTGTGCGGGTGACCTATGCCAGGTTGAGTGCGAGGGGCCTGCTGCCCTCGGGTCCGATCGGTGAGGATCAGATTCGACTCTACCAGCGCCGATATGTTCCGGCTCTCGACGACGGGTCAGGACAGGCTCCGTACCTGGAGGTCGAGGTGCCCATCCACATGGTCGGGGAGGGGGACAATTTCGACGGGGACGATTTTTTTGTCTTCTACGGTCTGCGCTCACGGGACGACGGATCCCATGTCGCGGATCTCGGGAACGGACCGGAAACAATTCCAGGTTGCGGCGATGAATGGGAGATGAACAACCAGGCCAATCTCTACTGGCTTGCCGCCAGCGAAGCCGAACCGGGCCAGCCCTGGCTGCGGATGGCAACGACCACCTTGCCGGCCTCGACCGGCACCCCCCTGCCAGGTTATCGTCGCACGGATCACATCGAGGAACAGCTGGCTTTCCGGGAAAACCTGCCCAGGGGCCATACTGATCGGGTGTATTACAACACCTATCGCTCGGTGGACGTCAGGGTGGGGATCAATCCCCTGTGGGCCCCGGATCCTGCCGGAAGTGACGTGGATATCGTGCTCGGTGTCGTGGGCAAGAACCAGGTGTCCCGGCCCCTCCGTTTCGAATTGATCACCGACTCGAGCCTGACCACCCACCTGGGGGATTATGACATTGCGAATATTTACGAGGATACCCTCCGTTATTCCGTGCCTTCTTCGGCCATCGCGGGGGGCTTTGCCGAAATCCGCATGTATAATCCCATTTTTGTCAGCTGGGTCTACAGTTTCATGAATTGGGTGGAGATCTCGTACGATGCCCTCTACCAGGCGACCAGGGACAAGATCACCTTCCATTGCGGTGCGGACCTTGGGCCGCGGCCGGTGGAAGTGACGGGCTTTCCTTCCGCGGATATCGGCCTGATCGAAGTGACGGACCCGCGGCGCCCGGTGGTGGTGGAACTCGGCGGCGCCAATATCACCACGTCCGATGACGTGACCTGGACCCTGTCGATCATGCCGGACCAGACCGGACCCACCCGCTCCTTCGAAGCGGTGGGGGATTTCTCCACCGACGGCGTCGTCGAATTCCCCTCCCACCTGTCGTCCGTGGCAATGGATCCGACCAATCCCACCGAACTGGCGGGACAGGACCCCGATCTGATCGTGATCACCCATCCCGATTTTCGGGCCGCGCTGGATCGGTGGATCGAGCACCGGATAAACCGGGCCGGAGGGAACCTCACCGTCCATGTGGTCGAGGTGGAAGACCTTTTCGACTGGTACAGTGGCGGGCTGAAGGATCCCTGGGCACTCAAGCGCTTCATGAGGCACGCCATCACCCGCTGGAACAGCTGGGCCCTGACAGTCGTGGGGGATGCGAATGAAAACGTCCGTGAACTGGGCGTGCTGCCTTCCGCTCGTGCCTGGTCCAAGGACTGGGTGCCGACTCATTACCACGTGCAACAAGCGGCGGGCAACTTCGAACCGGAGCTGATGGCGACAGACAAGTGGTACGTCACCCTGGATTCGGGCAACAACTATCCGGAGGATCTTTTCCCTACCGATGTGGAGGCCCCCTGGGCCATGTACTCCGGTCGGTTCCCCTGCAACTCGGTGACTGAACTGAACATCATGATCGACAAGGTCATGCTGGTGGAAAACGTGGAGGCCGGCCAGACGTGGCGAAGCAAGGGCATCTTCTTCGCGGATGACCGGTGGTCCAACGGGTACGGAGCGGAAGCCCTCGACACCCTGATCTACAAGTACAACGAAACCGTGTTCGCGACCAGCGAGCGGGATTCCCTGGCCCGCCTGTGGCGAAGCGCTTCGGCGGTGGCCCTGGACAGTGTGGTGGTTCTGTTGGAAACCACGCTGGATGAAGAGATGCCCTATGATCCGCCCCCTCCCACACCCCCGCCCCGCGACCTGAGTGATGTCCGGGCCATGACCAGCGTCGTATCCACCCCGGTTTTGCTTGCCAAGCTCAGCGAAGGTGGCCTGGTGGCCCATTACCAGGGTCATGCGAACCCTTATGTGCTGGCTTCGGAATACTGGATTGAGGACCGGAACGACGGCGTGGGGCGCCAGGATGTCGCCAAGATCGGCAACATCGATAAACCCTGGGTTTTCATGGGGTTGGGTTGTCACATCGCCGATTGGGCCCAGAATACCGTCCTGTCCAGCACGCGGGCGCAGGAACCATCCATCTCCGAGAAATTCCTCTTGCGGTCGCGGGCCGCCGCTTCGGCCTCCTATGCCAGTTCGGGCTATGAATACATCTCCCAGAACAGACTGTTCGGGGAGTACATCTTCCGGCGCTGGATGATCAATCCTCCCGCGGTGCGCTCGGTGGGCGCCGGCGCCGCCATGCGCAGCCAGTGGGTACTGGGGGAGTTGATGTGGGCGTCCGAGGCCGACATCTATGCGGTGAACCGGGGCGCTTTTGTCCAGGAAATGGTTTCCCAGTACGTCCTTCTCGGCGATCCCCTGATGAGGCTGGACGCGGGCGAGGCGCAGGTCACCGCCACGCTGGTCGGGTCCCCGGATGTGGATATCTCGGGCGAAGCGGAAATCTTCGCCACCGATGAAACCAACGTTCGCACGGTCACACTGACGGCCAGGGATGAGGCCGGCATCGACCACATCAAGGTCGTGGACTCCGCCGGTCAGGATCTGACCGCGGGCATCGTCACCGAAACCCTTCCTCCCGGGGCGACCAACCACCAGCTGGTGAACTACAGCCTGCAGGTGCCTGTGCTGCCCTATGACCACGACCTGACGGTCAAGGTTTGGGACACGGGCGGGCCCCTGGAAACGGACCGGCATTATGAACTCGTTCTGAAGATGCCCCAGACAGCGGTTTTCTCGGTCGGTGGTAGCGCCATCGATCCGACAACCTTTGTTTTTCCCGCTGAAACCCCGCTCAGATTCAACACACAGATCAACAGTGCGGCCTGGCTGCTGGGTTACGACCCGAACGCCGACTTCGCCCTGGAAAGCGAAACCCTCATCCTGGAGGATGTGGATTTTCTGTTGAACAAGAATCAGCAACTGGCGGTGGATTTCACGGCCACGTCACCGACGCAGAATCCGGATGACCAGCACCTTGTGGTGCTGACGATCGACGGCTACCCGACCGAACTGATACTTCAGGAGGGTTCCGGGACCCCCGTCAGTCAGGCCATCGGCAAGGTCTACAATTTTCCCAACCCCATGCAGCAGAGCACCCGGTTCGTGTTCGAAAGCGGACTGGCCGGCGGGTCCGGCACAATCCGGGTCTTTTCGGTCGCCGGTCGTCCCGTGGTCCGCATTGCTTTCCAGTTCACCGGCGGTGGGTCTGGGGTCGTGGACTGGGACGGGCGGGACAATGCCGGGGATGAAATGGCCAACGGAACCTATCTGTACCGGGTGGAGATCGATACCAGCGAAGGTCTTGTCGTCAGCGACATGCAGCGGCTCGTGATGATGCGTTGACTTTACCCCCTGCCGGTGGCAGGTTGGCTTTCATTCTGGAAGGGGTGATATGAGACGGATCTCAACGCTGCACGACTTTTTTGCCAGGGACGGCCTCGTCCCATTGCGTCTTGCCTTGACGAGCCTGGTAGTGACGAGTCTGGTAGGGATGTGCTTCGGGCTGGGCGCCTGTGCCGGGCCCAAACGCACCCAGCCCGTGGATACCGAACCACGGCCTGACCCCGTACCGACCGATGGGACACCGACCCTGCTGGGGGTCGGTCTTCTCGAAAATCAAAACACCCTGGAAATATCTGCCAACGGAGGTGCGCTGGTCCTGGACGGCACCAGCGGGCGTCGCCTGGCCCGTCTGGACGGGTCGGACCAGGTGGTCTGTTCGCGGTCCGGGCATCAGGTGGCCTGGCGGGTGGCCGGTTTGCATGGCACTTCCGATTCGGTGATCCTCCAACCAGTGGATCCCGGGCACCGGGTGATCCATGGTGAATCAGAATTCCGGGGGGATTTCCTGGTCCGGCCTACCCCTGGTGGCGGGGGATTGACCCTGGTCAACAACCTGGACCTGGAGTCGTATCTCCTGGGAGTCGTTCCCTGGGAAATCGGGCGCCATGATCGCAATCGCCTGGCCGCCCTGGAGGCTCAGGCGGTGGCCGCCCGCACCTACACCCTTTCCCATCTCGGCACCCGCAAGAGCCGCGGTTTCGATGTTTACGCCAGTGTCCTGGACCAGGTCTACAAGGGAGCCGTCGATGAGGATCCCCTCTGCAATTTCGCGGTGGAAAATACCGCAGGTCTGGTATTGCGCTTCGAAGACCAGGAAATTGAAGCCTTCTACAGTGCCTGCTGCGGAGGCGTGTCCAGCAACATCGAAGAAGTCTGGCCGCGGGATCCCAAGCCCTACCTGATCAGCCATCCTGACAGTCCAAAGGGAGGAGGGGATGCCTACTGCTCCACCTCCAGCCATTTCCACTGGCGGGAAGTCTGGACCGTGGGCCAGCTGGAAGAGATCATGCGGCGAAGCCTGCCTGAATATGTGGAGTACATCACCCAGCCGGGACGGTCCGAATGGGCGGGTCCGGTATTTTCGCCCCGGGACGGGTCGGCCTCGGTTGACAAACCCGGCCGGTTGAGAAATCTGGAAATCCTCGCCAGGACTACCAGCGGGCGGGTGGCAAAACTCGCCGTCACCACCGATGCGGGAGTCTACCACGTGCGGGGAGACCGGGTGCGGTGGGTACTCAAACCCGCGGATGGAAACCCTTTCATCCTGCGTAGCGCGATGTTCGAGGTGGAACTGGTCAGGGATGGGGACCGTCTGGTGGAGGTGGCGACCCGGGGCCGGGGGTACGGTCATGGAATCGGTTTGTGTCAGACCGGAGCACTGGTCATGGCGGAACAGGGAAAAAGCGTGAAGGCAATCCTGGACCATTATTACCCCGGGGCCGAGTTGACCAAGGTAGGCCGATGAGCCAGGAACTGGCAGCACGGCTCGTGGTGGGGTTGGCAGGGACCTGGCCAACGGCTTTCGAATCCACCTGGCTTGCCCAATGGCAACCATCCGGTGTTATTTTGTTTTCGCATAACGTGAAAAATTACAAAGCATTACATGATCTTTGTGACGTGCTCCACCAACTGGTGGAGGGTCTGGAGATTTCGGCAGACCACGAGGGCGGCGCGGTTTCCCAACTTGCCGAGGCCCTGGGCAGGCCGCCCTCGGCCTGGAGTCTGGGGGTCCTGGATGACGTGGGTTTGACGGCCAACGTCTACGAGGAAACAGGCAACCGTCTGCGCGAGGCCGGGATCGACCGTGTCCTGGCGCCGGTGGCCGATGTCTTGACCGAGATCCGCAATCCCGTGATCGGTGCCCGCTCCTTCGGCCATGATGTTCCCCTGGTGACCCGGCACACTGTCGCGGCGGTCACCGGCCTGCTCACCGCGGACATGAAGGTCTGCCTCAAACACTGGCCTGGACACGGCGGCAGCAGCGGTGACAGCCATCTCGGGGAAACCGCAGTCCGCCAGGGCGCGCTTCCGGCTCCTTTCGAAAGCGGGCTGACCGCAGGTGCCGGCGCGGTGATGGTCGGTCATTTGCTCATTGACCCGGTCCAAGACGATGCGGACGCCCTGCCAGCGACCCTGGACCGGGAATACATGACCGGTTCCAGGCAGAGGCTCGGTACCGGACATGTCGAAGACCTGCTCTTTTTCGCCGACGACATCACCATGGGCGCCCTGGGTCCGGCCATGAAACGCCTTGGTATCTCGGTGCCCGGATCCCAGGATACGGGTTTATTCGATCCCGCATCGCTTCCGTTGGCCTGGTTCGAACAGTTCGCCTTGGCCGGTTGCGACCGGCTTCTGATCAGGGGCATTCCCGCCACGGCGTTTCCCCTGGCAGGGAAACCGGACGGTCGGGAAGGCAGGGTGGATTCGGAATCGCAGGCGGAGCCCAGGTTTTCACCAGGGCCTTATGCCGAGGTGAGGCAGCGTTTGTGGACCCTGGCAGGGTCAGAATTTCCGGATCCTGACACCGATCTGCTGTGGCTGGATTTTTCGAGCACGGATCGCTGGGGAGCCGCAGCGGGTCAAAATGAAGGGCTCGGGCATGGCAGTGTCCTTGACGCCCTTCAGGTCCGCTTTTCGCGGATGTTCCATTCGGTGAGTACGACTCCTGATCCTCTTCCATC
>DAOWLV010000184.1 GCA_030643455.1 Candidatus Krumholzibacteriia bacterium
GGGCCGGAGATCCTGTTGCCGGGAACCTGAACTTCGACTGGAACCGGATCTCCTCGGCCAATCGCAAGGTCTACCAGGGCGATCTGAACCTGGGCTGGAAGGTGGGCAAGGGCAAGCACCTGAAGGCGAACTGGCGTTACCAGATCATCGACCGACCGGCCATGGCCCAGAGCCAGACAACCTACATTTTCGATGAAAACAATCCGGGTGCCCGCCAAGAGGTGACATCTACCGCCTTCGAGAACAAGACCACGGTCAACCGGATCAAGCTACGCTTCGATTCACGTCTGGGCATGAAGGGGAACTACAACCTGACCTACACCTTCACGAATGTGGACATGCCGTTCATGAACCCCACGGCCATGTGCGAAGGAAGCCTGGACGGAGTCGACAGCGCCCACGGGCCGGACGGGCGCATGTATTATTTCCAGCGCCAGCGTTTCGGCAACGGCACAAACCAGGCCACCCAGGCCCACAAGGTGACCGGTCGGGGATCCTACCAGATCTCGCCGCGCACCTCGGTCAACGCGTTCGTGACCTGGGCCCAGGACAAGAACGACGAGATGAACATCTACGAGTACAACCGGGACCTGCTGACCCCCGGTCTGAACCTGTGGACCGCCCCGTCGGACAATCTCCTGTTCACCATCGGCTGGACCTACAGCATGGTCGAATCGAATGCGAATCTATGCGTTCCGATATTCGATGGCTGAGCGGGCCACATTGAAGGCTCCGGTTCGGAGCTTGAATATTTTGGTTCGACCCGCTCCCAGTCCGACTATACGACTGAAAGCAACGTATTTTTCCTGAACCTGAACCTGACCGCCACGGATAAGCTCAACTTCTTCCTGGAAAGTGTCTACTCCATGTCCACGGGCAGTTTCAGCTCTTTCACAGGACTGACTCCCCAAGGCATCGATCCCAGCTTCCCGATCAGCCCCGAGAATCCAGCCAGCGTTGCCGACTATGACTTTTCGTCGATCAACGAATACAGTGATCTCGACTACAGTCAGCTCGAGGGTACTTTGGGCGTGAACTACAAGCTGGACAAAAAAGCCACGGTCTACGGTTCGGTCAACCTGATGGATCTTCAGGATGACCAGGCCTACGTCTACGGCGACATGACCGGTATGTTGGTGACCTACGCCCTGGGAATGACCGTCGGTTTCTGAGATGGAACCGACTATTCCAAGATTGAAGAAACGCCAGAGGGGGGCCGCAAGGTCCCCCTCTTCCTCTATTCCCCGGAATGCAGAAGCACCTCAACCGAAACGGCCCGTAATATAATCCTCGGTTTCCTTCAGGAGAGGGTTTGTGAACAACCTGGCGGTCGGTCCGTATTCCACGACCTGCCCCAGATACATGAACGCCGTGAAATCGCTGACCCGGCTGGCCTGCTGCATGTTGTGGGTGACCATCAGCACCGTATAATCCCCGCGCAGGCGCAGAATGAGTTCCTCCACGCGGGAAGTGGCGATGGGATCCAGCGCACTGCAGGGTTCGTCCATCAGCAGCACTTCGGGTTCCGCGGCGATGGCACGGGCGATACAAAGACGCTGCTGCTGTCCCCCGGACATGCTGAGCCCGCTTTCATCCAGGCGATCCTTGACCTCGTCCCACAGGGCGGCACCCCGGAGGGCTTTTTCACAGACTTCGTCCAACACCGCCCGGTTGCGTTCACCGTTGATCTTAAGGGCGTAGACCACGTTTTCCCGGATGCTCATGGGGAAGGGGTTCGACTTCTGGAACACCATTCCCATACGGCGGCGTAGTTCGATCACGTCGACACTTTTCCCATAGATGCTGTCCGGGCCGAGCTTCATGTCACCACTGATCGAAACCGTTTCGATGAGATCGTTCATCCTGTTCACCGACCGCAACAAGGTGCTTTTGCCACAGCCAGAAGGGCCGATCAAGGCGGTGACCTTTCCCTGTGGAATTGACATGGAAACATCGAATATGGCCTGTGTTTCCCCGTACCACAGGTTGAATCCCTGCACGTCGAGCACCGCCTCTTCGTGGGCAAGCTCGGGATGGATGGTGGTGGAAACAACCTCGCCGCGGGCAATTCGGGTCAGGCGATCTCCTGCGGTCCGGCTTTCGATTGTCGGCATGACATCCTCTCTAGAATTTGGATCCGCTGTATCTGCGCGCCATTCGTGAACGCAGCCAGATCGCGGCGGTGTTCAGGAGCAAAATGATGCCCATCAGAACCATCGTGGTGGTGAAGACCATGGGTTTGGCCGCCTCGGAATTCTGGCTCTGGAATCCCAGGTCATAGATGTGGAAACCCAGGTGCATGAAGCTGCGTTCGGGATGGAAAAAGGGGAAATGCTGGTCCAGGGGCAGGTCCGGGGCCAGCTTCACCGCGCCGACCAGCATCAACGGGGCAACCTCCCCCGCGCCTCTGGCCATGGCCAGGATGGCGCCCGTCATCACGCCCGGAAGGGCGCGTGGGAGGACCACCCGGGCGATGGTCTGCCATTTGGTGGCGCCGCAGGCAAAAGACCCCTCGCGCATGGAGGTGGGCACGGCGGCCAGAGCTTCTTCGGTCGCCACGATCACCACCGGCAGGGTCAGCAGGGCCAACGTGAGCGAGGCCCATATGATGCCCCCGGTGCCGAAGGTCGGATTGGGGAGTTTGTCCACGAAGAAGATGGCGTCGATGCTCCCGCCGACGATGTAACTGAAAAATCCGAGCCCGAACACCCCGAAAACGATGCTGGGCACTCCGGCCAGGTTGTTGATGGAAATCCTGACCATGCTGGTCAGCCAGCCCTGGCGGGCGTATTCCCTCAGGTAAAGGGCGGACATCACCCCGAAGGGCACAACCAGAAGCGTCATGCCCAGGGTCATGACCACGGTCCCGAAGATCGCGGGAAAGACCCCTCCCTCGCTGTTGGCCTCGCGGGGTTCGGCGGTCAGGAATTCCCGCCAGCGGTCCAGGTAAATCCCGATTTTCCGTCCCAGGCCCAGCTGGTTGGCAGGGTAGGCGCGCACGATTTCGGCCAGGTCCAGATCCTTGGTTTCCCCCGAGGCCGTGTGCAACCTGATGGCATACCGGGAAGGTGGAATGTCCTGTCCTGAATGCTCATTGAACAGCTTCCAGCTCTCTTCGGGACCGGTGGTCTGGATTTCCCCATCGATCAGGAAACCCACCGGAACCCCGTAGAAACGGCCCCAGGCCGTCCGCTCGAATATCAGGGCCCACTTGGGTTTCTGGATTCCCTGGCTACCGAACCGGAAATCCTCTACCCACCGGAAATGTTCTCCCGTGAGTTCGAAATTTCCCGTGCGGACGAGGCTCCGACGAAGCTTTCCTTCCCTGCGGGACAATTCCGCCTGTGCGGCGGAAATTTCTTCCTCACCGAGTGCAGCCACCGTTTCGGGCTGCGGCTCGAAGTCCTCGGACCGCGTGATCTCCCCCATGACGACAGACCCATCGAGAGTGACGATCTGGACAACCGGAGACGGCCAGAAGGTGACGCTGCCCTCGTAGAACAGGTAACCGACCAGCGCGATCACCATCAACAATCCCATCACCAGGCCGAAACCCGTGAGCCAGACCATCGGTTCACCACGGGCAAGCAGTGAGGCGGCCTGAGGGGAGTAACTCCCGTTCGATTTTTGGCCGTTTTTCCTGGAAACCATCACAGCCGGCTCGTCTTTCTCCTGAAGTGCAGGCGAACCCCTTCGGCGACGGTGTTCAGGATGAAGGTCATCACGAACAGGGTCAGGGCGGCCAGGAACAGGGTCCGGTAATGCGTGCTGTTCTGCACGGCCTCCGGAAGCTCCACCGCGAGATTGGCTGACAGGGTTCGAAAACCGTTGAAGATATTCATTTCCATGATGGGCGTGTTGCCTGCTGCCATCAGCACGATCATGGTTTCCCCCACAGCCCGGCCCAGGCCGATCATGGCAGCGGAAAACAACCCACTCATGGCCGGGGGTATGACCACCAGGATCGCCGTCTGCCAAGGTGTCGCGCCGGCGCCCAGGGAGGCGGCCCGGAGATGGTCAGGCACCGAAGTCAGGGCATCCTCACTGATGGTGTAGATCAGGGGAATGATGGCAAACCCCATGGCGATGCCGACCACCAGGGCATTGCGTTGGACGTAGGTTCCGAACACCGATCCGCGCGGATCCCAGCCGGACGATTCCAGCATCCAACCCAGGAAAAACGCAATGGCGATCGCCAGGACCGTGGACGCCAGGAACCGTCCCAGATCCAGCAGGGCCAACGATGTCCGGCCCCAGTTCGCGTCCCGATTCCTGACGAATCCCTGACCGTAACGACCGTTGAACCAGCTGACAAACAATCCGCAGGGCACCAGCAGAAGAACAACCCAACCGCTGATGCCGGATCCCATCCTGCCATCGAGCCAGCCCTTGAAGTTGCCAGCGAATCCGATGGTCTCCACCAACGGGCCGAACTGCCAGCCGACCCAGGCGCCGACAATCAGGGTACCCAGCACCGCGAACGGGCGATATGAATCCAACCGGGCCGCCATTTCCCGGGGCAGAAGCTGCCAGAGATGCGCGCCCAGCAGCACACAGAATGGGCTCAACAGGATCACCGCCAGGATTTCGACGGCGACCCTTTCGACTATAGGCGCCATGACCAGGGCAGCCAGAAAACCAAGGACGACGCTCGGAAGGCTGGCCATGATCTCGATCACCGGCTTGACCCTGGAACGGGTTTTCTTGTCCAGGAATTCGCTGGTATAGATGGCCGCCAGAACAGCCAGAGGCAGACCGAACAGCAGGGAATAGAAGGTGGCCTTGAGAGTGCCGAAGATCAGGGGCATCAGGCTCATTTTGGGTTCGAAACTGTCCGACGCGGCGGAGGATTGCCAGACGTAGGCCGGTCCGGGATATCCCTCGTACCAGACGGGCCTGAACAGGAGCCCGGGACTGATGTCGGCATGCGGCGCGTCCAGACGCCAGAGGGCGCTGCCTTCACTGCCGGTGGCCGTGACCATATCCTCGCGGGGAGCGAGAGTCACCTGGAGCACCGTGCCGGCGGCCAACCTGACCTCCCCCAGTTTGCGACCGCTGGTGACATGGAAAACCTTCACCGACCCGTCGGCGTAACCGGCTGCCAGCATCCGTGAGCGGTACGAGGCGCCCAGAGCGGTCACCGCCGAACCTCCCGGCTCCAGATGGTGGGCGGGCTCCATCCTGGCAGGATCTCCACCGGTGCCCCTTATCGCGAACCAGACAGTCACCCCTCCGTCGCTGTCGCCCACCACAAGAGAAACCTTGCCGGTCAGGAAGGTCAGACTGGTCACCATGGAACCGGTTTCCGGCGTCAGGTCCACTGTACCGGCCACCGCGAATTTCGACCCTGTCTTCTGGAGCAACAGCGAGGTTCCGTCCCGGGTGATCAACAGGGCCAGATCCCCGGTGTCGTTGAGCATGAGGTTTTCGAAAGGCCCCTCGGTTCGGCTCAGGTCCAGCTCCCCACCCCGGCTGCGTACCCTGACCTTCCCCGTGAGCATGTTGGTTTTCAGGGTGAGCTGCCGATAATGGAAGATGCCGCTGCTGTCCAGGGCAGCCAGGGCAAATCCCGAAGATGTGCGGGATAAATCGAGCAGGTGGATGGGCGAACTGCCAAGGGTAAGGACATCTTCCCGGGTGAAGGTCAGGACCTGGAAGCGGAGTTGGTTTTCGGGAGTCCGCTCGAGAGACCCGTTCTTCCAGGGGCGGCGAGCACCGATTTCCAGGTCGTGGTATTTCTCAGGGAGGTCCTGGTCAGCCATGAATTCGGTGATGAAGACAACTTCGGCAAGCATGACGGACCCGTCGGAAAACCCGAAGGCACACTTTCCTTCAGGTCCGGCGAAGGCCCAACTCGTGGGCAATCTGCCTTCGTCGACAGGAATCCGGTCCAGGATATTTCCCGTGTCCAGATCCTGGACCAGAAAAAATCCCTCCGACATGAGATTCCAGGACATGCTGCCGTAATTGTCGATGGCCTGGGCCAGGATCGAGACCCGGGATCCGGATTCGGCCTCGGCCACCACCGGCAGGTCCCGCCCTTCCCCCATTCTGGTTGGAAGCAGCAGTGGCAGGACCACCCAGACCAGGAAAAGTCCCACCATGGAAACTGCGACGATGCCGCCGATGCCGCTGAGCGTGATCAACCGCCGGGCAAATACGTCCTGGAGCAGGACGCTCTTGCGGGGCTTCCTGCTCCAGGACCTACCGGTAACGGTCCGGCGTTCTTCCGTTTCAGAGTTTGATTTCATTTCAGTAATACAGGCTAAAAGACGGGTTCAATTCCGACGGCCTGGAGTTCTTCCCTGGCCACGGTGGCCGGCACGGGGAGGTACCCGTCCTTGACCACGACTTCCTGGCCCTGCTTGCTGAATATGAAACGGACGAACTCCCTGCGCAGGTCATCCAGTTGACTGCCGGGTTTGAAATTGACCGACAGGTAGAGGAACCGGGCCAGGGGATAATCGCCGGAATAGGCATTGTCCGGCTCGACGGCAATGTATTCGACATCCTCACCGGTGTCGGCGGACAGGGGCACCGCGCGCACGTCACTGGTCATGCAACCGATGCCGCTGTAGCCGATGCCGTACTTGTCGGTGGCCACGCCCTGAACCACGGAACTGCTGCCCGGCTGTTCCTTGACCTCGTCCTTGTAGTCGCCCTTGAAC
>DAOWLV010000230.1 GCA_030643455.1 Candidatus Krumholzibacteriia bacterium
CTGGTCCGGGTTAAACGGCGTCGCCGTCAAAACGTCCTCGCGTACAGTCAGCAGGTTCCCGTTGATAAAGTCACCATGGGACTGCGACTCGGCGATGATGTGGGGAGAAATGGATGTGTCGGTCGAGGCCTGGTAAATGCTGTTCATGTTCCCCGTGGTGGAGCGGCCGGTGAAAATAAAATCCGAGCCTCCCGGCAGAAACCGGGGGTACCGGTGGGAATCATGGTCCGTGTCGGTGGTCGTCAGTTGGACGGGCTCCCCTCCGATATCCGGGACCTTGTAGATTCCGCTGGTGTAATCGGGAGCAAAGATGATCTCTCCGCGGTTGTTCCAGGAGCCACCTTTGCCGTCGGGCGCGGTGCACAGGGTAACGGGAGGCCCGCCGGCCACCGCGACTTTCTTGAGCTTGTCCGCACCGGGTTCAAAAAACCCGATGTACTCGCTGTCGGGTGACCAGAAGGGATAGGACGAACCTTCGGTATCCGACACCAGAACTGACTCGCCCTTGTCCAGGTGCCGCAGATACAGGTGGGCACTTCCGGATTCGCCCACTGCGGTAAAAGCGATTTTGGTACCGTCGGGGGAGATTGCCGCCGGTCCCGGAGCGGCGCCCCTGAAGGTAAAATGCGTGCCCTTGGGCGGGGTAATCATGGCATGCAACAGGGGTGCCGGCTGGGGTTGGGACACAACTTTCCAGCCAAGGACCGTGCCCGCGGCCAGGCATACCAGGGCCAGAACCGCCAACAGCGGAACCGGGGTCTTCGCCCGTACGCGCTCCGCAGGGGCCGCAGTCATGCCCAACCGGGAAAAACTCAGGTTGGTTCCGCTGGCGCCGCCTTCCTCCAGGAAGATGCGAGCTTCCCCGATGTCCCGCAGCCGTTTCCTGGGATTGCGCTCCAGGCAGCGTTCGATCAACCGGCAAAGTTCCGGTGCTTCATCGACGGGCAGGGAATCCCAATCGGGATCCTTTCGGAGAACTGCAGCCAGGGTGTCGCCGACGGTTTTCCCCTGGAAAAGTTTTTCGCCGGTCAGCATCTCGAACAGGATCACGCCGAAGGCCCAGATGTCGGCGCGTCTGTCTACATTGTTGCCGCGGGCCTGTTCCGGACTCATGTAGGCCGCCGTGCCCAGGATGGTTCCCGCTTGGGTCAGGGCCGCGGTAATCGTGGGCGAGGTGGCCGATTCCTGCTGATCGGCCTCGTCGCCGAACCAGGCCTGGGCCAGACCGAAATCCAGGATTTTCGCTTCACCCTCGTCGGTTTCCATGACGTTGGCCGGCTTGAGATCCCGGTGGACGATGCCGCTTTCATGGGCGGCTTCCAGACCTGTCGCAATCTGGCGGGCGATGTTCAACGTTTCCTTGACCGGAATGGGACCCTTTTCCATCCGCACGGTCATTTCCGAACCCGAGATCAGTTCCATGACCAGGAAACGGACCCCGTCCACTTCCTCGAAACCGTAGACCGAAGCAACATTCGTGTGCTGAAGGCTGGCCAGGGCGCGGGCTTCCCTATGAAAGCGGGCTTCGCGTTCGGGGTCGCCGCTAAGTTCGGAGGGAAGGATCTTGAGGGCCACGTCCCGGCCCAGCTTGGTATCCCGGGCACGGAAAACTTCGCCCATCCCACCCTTGCCGAGCTGGCTCTTGATCTCGTAATGGAGAAGTGATTTGCCGATCATGCCGGTTCCTTAATGGTAATTGATCAGATCCATGACCGGGGGGGGATCCCCCGGAATCAGCTAAAATCCGAAACAAATATATTTCACCATTTATTATCAGAACAGTTTTGATTTGGCCGGGGTCCCTGGGCCGATGTTATTCGCCCACAGGCAGACTAAGGGTGAACGTCGTTCCGGCGCCCGGCTGGCTGTCCACCCGAAGATCCCCGCCATGATCCCTGACGGTCTTCAGGGAAAGGGGCATACCCAGTTCCATGCCCACCCGGCCGGCGGTGGTGGTGAATGCGGGGTCGAAAATGTGGGTCAGCTTTTCCTGAGGCAGGCCGGGGCCGTCATCGCTGATCCGCACCTCGATTCCCAGGCCGGCGGCGCGTGAGGTGATGCGCACGCTGCCTTTTTCGCCCAGGTTTTCAGCGGAAAACACCAACAAGCCCAGAAAAACCTGATTGATCTGGGCTGCCCGGCAACGCACCTGCGGCAGATCACTCAGTTCCACGGTGAATTCCACACGACCCAGATATCGATTGGCCAGAAGCAACAGAGTGCTCTTAATCCCCTCGTTGATATCGACGGTCTTGAGCTCCTCCTCGTCCAACCGCGTGAAGTTCCCCAGGGCATTCACTATTTCTGAAATGCGCCGACAGGCAAGCTGGGTGACGTCGGCCATATTGGCCAAACTCGTCGATACGCGAATCGCCTTGGAGTGTCCGGCTTCGTCGCCCTGCTCCAAAGCCACGGCAATGTGCCGGGAGCCCCTCAAAAAACCGTCCGCCGCCGTGTTGAGGGTTCCCAGGGGAGAGTTCATCTCGTGGGCGACGCCGGCGGCCAGTTGGCCGAGCATGGCCATCTTCTCCTTTTGGACCAGCTGGATCTGGGCTTCCTCGAGTTCGTCGTAGGCCCGCGTCAGTTCGAGGTTCTTTTCCCCCAATTGTTCCGTGCGCTTCTCGACTTTCAACTCGAGGTTTCGGTTCAAGTCGTCGATCTCCCTGTAGTGCCGCGCGTTTTCGATGGCCACACCGGCGAGATTGGCGAAGGCCTCGAGAAAATTCAGGTCCGCCTCACTGAAAAATCGTTCTTCGAGGGTGGTGTCCAGGTAGATGACCCCCAGGGCTTCGTTACGGGTTCTCAAGGGCACACACAGGATTGATTTCAGGTTATGGGCCACCATGCTTTGCCCCAGATCTTCCGCGTCCAGGTCCGACACCCGGCTCATCAGCACCGGTTTGCCGTTAGCGGCCACCCGGCTGATGACCGTGCGGCTCATGGACTCGGGGTTCATATCGATTCCCGCCTCCATGAAGCGGGCCACCTTGACGGACAACTTGCCCTTCCGGTCCCCGAAAAACAGGATGAGGCCCTTCTGGGCATGAAGCAGGGCGATGGCCTGATCCATAATCTCGTCCAGCAGCTTGTCAGGATCGTGTTGGGAATTGATGGCGGCGCTGACCCCGTAAAGCGCAAGGAGGCGCTCGGGAGCAATTCCGGAAGATCCGCTGGCGGGCATGGGGTCTCCTGACTTAACTGCAAAATACGGGTTAGGGCAACGGCGGCTCCGAAGCGTCCGGGGATAGGGGGCAGGAAATCCAACCGCCCATTTCGCCCTCCGTTCGACCATCTGGATGGCCGATTTTATCATGGATAAAAACCCACCGTCAATCCCGCTGCCCGATTCCGGATATCCCACGGCCCCGACTTGGGTTAGTATCGCCAAGCAGATCTCCAACCGAACCGGGAGCGTCCCATGTTTCGCCATTCACTCGTTGCCGTCCTTGGGGCCACCATTCTGCTCATTGGATTCTCCGCCGGGGCGGCCGACCGTGTAACCGGCAAAAAGTTCGCTACCCGCAGCGAAGTCATAGCTGAACACGGGGTGGCCGCCACCAGCCAACCGCTGGCCACCCAGATCGCCCTGGACATTCTGAAGAAGGGCGGAAGTGCAGTGGACGCTGCCATCGCCGCCAATGCCGCCCTGGGCCTGATGGAACCCACGGGCAATGGTATGGGCGGAGATCTATTTGCCATCGTGTGGGATGCAAAGTCGAAAAAACTCCACGGTCTGAATGCCAGCGGCCGCTCTCCCATGTCGCTGACCCTGAATGAATTCAGGGAACAGGGATTGAGCAGGGTCCCCCCCTACGGTGTCTTGCCCATCAGCGTGCCCGGCTGCGTGGACGGCTGGTTCGAATTGCACGAGAAATTCGGGACGATGGACATGAAAGAGGTGCTCGCCCCGGCCATCGGCTACGCCAGGGACGGCTTCCCGGTCAGCGAGTTGATCGCCTATTACTGGGACATGAGCGTGCCTACCCGCAAGGATCAGCCTTTTTTCCTGGAGACCTTCACCACCGATGGCAAGGCCCCGGCGAAAGGGGAAATCTGGCGCAACGAACCATTGGCGCGAACCCTGGAAAAAATTGCAGCCAATGGCCGCGACGAATTCTACCGCGGCGACATTGCGCGCACCATCGCCCGAACGGTGCAGGATGCCGGCGGGTTTTTGACCTACGAAGATCTGGCGGGACATCGCAGCGAATGGGTCGAGCCGGTTTCGACCAACTATCGGGGAGTCGATGTCTGGGAGTTGCCCCCCAACGGGCAAGGCATCGCCGCCCTCCAGATCCTGAACATCCTGGAAACCTTCGACATCGCGGGCATGGGTTTCGGCAGCACCGAATACGTACATACTTTTATCGAGGCCAAGAAACTGGCTTTCGAGGACCGGGCGAAATTCTACGCCGATCCCGCTTTTGCAGATATCCCGGTGGCCGGACTCATCTCCAAACAGTACGCCGCGGACAGGGCGAAACTGATAGACCCGAGCTGTGCCGCTCGCCGTTATGACGCGGGCAATCCCGCCCTTCACGAGGGCGACACCATCTACCTGACCACCGCCGACAGCGAAGGCAACATGGTATCGCTGATCCAGAGCAACTACCGCGGCATGGGCTGCGGGGTTTGCCCCGAGGGCCTTGGTTTCGGCCTGCAGGACCGGGGCGAACTTTTCGATCTTGAAGAAGGAAAGGCCAACACCTACGCGCCGGGCAAGCGGCCCTTCCACACCATCATTCCGGCTTTTGCCACGCGGGACGGAAAACCCTGGCTGAGTTTCGGCGTGATGGGCGGCGCCACCCAGCCCCAGGCCCACGCGCAGATCATCATCAACCTGGTGGATTTCGGGATGAACCTTCAGGAGGCCGGCGACGCGCCGCGGATCCTGCACACCGGTTCGAGCCAACCCACAGGCGAGACGATGACCACCGGCGGCGTGGTGTCGCTGGAATCGGGCATCGGTTACGAGGTACGCCGCGACATGACAGAAATGGGCCATCGTCTGCAGATCAACGTGGGCTCCTTCGGCGGCTATCAGGCAATCATGTTCGACCAGAAGCAGGGCGTTTATTTTGGCGCCTCGGAATCACGCAAGGACGGCCAGGCGGCCGGGTATTGATCAGCTATCGAAAGAGGCCTTGCAGAGCCTACGATGAGGGGACCCGATAGCCTTTCGGTCGCAGGCAGGCGGCAAATTTTCTATCCCAGTTTCTCAATTCCCTCTCAAATCCTGAAATTGTCCGCCTGGCTTCGGGATTGTCCCGTTGATTCAGGTAGTCTGAACGAATCAATCCCGAGGCGATGGCAATGGCCGCTCCGATTTCGGCCCCTCTTTCGGGATCGCCCACGATGTCCCCCGCAATACTTCCAGTTACGGCTCCATCCCAGGCCAGACAGATCAGCCCATCTTCCATTTCTTCCCGGGTCAAGGCCACTGCGTAGCCCGCATCAACGAGTTCGTTGTAGGCCGCGTAGGGATCCCAATCGGTTTGATCACAAGCCCAGTCGAAACACTCCCATTCATCGGACAGTTGCTGCTCTTCCGACTGGTTGTGTCTGGGGCTTATCCATCGATGGGTGGGGTTGGGATTGGGTTTGGGATCGGGATTGGGAGGATAGATCTCCTGTGCCGAAATCATCACCGGAACAATGGCCATGACCAGGATTGCATAAAGCAGGATGGCCGAAAGGCTGGCTTTTTTATTGCGGACCATTTTTTCTATTCCCTGGATGTGAATATCAACCGACC
>DAOWLV010000399.1 GCA_030643455.1 Candidatus Krumholzibacteriia bacterium
ATCTCAGCCTCCCTCAAGTTCGACATCTTAACCCCGTCGATAAACCGGTGCGGGATTTCCGATGTCATTATGATATCACTATGAGATCATACCCGCCACCCCAAATCTTTATTCACCAAAATCTCCGACCTGAAGGTGAAGTGACCATCCTGAGGATGGTGTTTGTCCTGGTGGGGAGAACGTTGGAATATCGTCCTTGGCCTAATACAGGAAGCCTGGAAACAATCCGCAGAGCTTGGGCGAGGACGTTTCCAGGCTTCCTGTATTAGGCCAAGGACGATATTTCAACGTTCCTTCTCGGTCCAAACCTCGATGATCCGCAGGATGGTCTCGGTAGCCAACACCATATCCTTCACACAGATCCACTCCCCAAACCCGTGGAAATCCTGCTCACCGGTGAAGATGTTCGGTGTCGGCAGACCCTTGGCCGACAGGGTCGAACCGTCGGTGCCGCCCCGGATGGAACCCTGGAGGGGCTCCATGCCCGCCCGCTGGACCGCTTCCAGGGCATAAGCCATGGCGCGGGGCTCCTTTTCCAGGTCGTACTTCATGTTCCGGTAGTATTCCTTGATCTCGATCTTGAAACTGGAATTGGGCCATTTCTCGCAGGCTGCCGCGGCGTACTTGTCGATCATCTCGGCCTTGGGCCGCAGGCCGTCCTGGGTGAAATCGCGGATCAGCAGATGGACCTCGGTTTCGCTGGTGTTGCCCTTGATGCTGATGGGATGGATGTAACCCTCCATGTCCTCGGTGGTCTCGGGGGCGCCTTCACGGGGCAGGGAGGCAACGAACTCTCCGGCCACCTTGACCGAGGGGACCATCTTGTCCTTGGCATACCCGGGATGGATGTCCCTTCCCACGAAGGTCACGATGGCGCTGTCGGCGCAGAAGGTTTCGTTTTCAACCTCGCCGCGCTGGCCTCCGTCCATGGTGTAGGCCACCGTGGCGCCGAATTTTTCCACATCGAAGTGCTTGACGCCCTGCCCGACTTCCTCGTCGGGTGTGAAGGCGACCTTCACCAGGCCGTGTTCCCATTCGGGATTCTCGTGGATAAGGGTCAAAGCTTCCAGGATCTCGGCGATGCCGGCCTTGTCGTCGGCGCCCAGCAGGGTGGTGCCGTCGGCAGTGATGATGGTCTCACCGATGCACTTGGCCAGGTAGGGGTTCTCGTCGGCCAGGATCTTCCGGCCTTCCTTGGGCAGGTCGATGTCGCCGCCCTGATAGTTCTCGTGGAAGGTGGGAACCACGTTTTCGCCGCTGACCTCGGGGTAGGTGTCCATGTGTGAGATGAAAGCGATCACCGGCACCTTTTCGCAGCGGGCGCTGGCCGGAAGAGAGGCCGTCACGTAACAGTTGTCGTCCACGGCGGCATTGGACAGACCGACGGCTTTCAGCTCGTCGACCAGCAGGCGGGCCAGGTCGAACTGGCGATCGGTGGAGGGATACGTATCCGACTCCTCGTTGCTGGTGGTGTGGATCTTGGCGTAGGTGACGAAACGCTCGACCAGGGTCGGGAACGGGGAAGCGGTTTTGCGATCCAGCATGGACGGTCCTCCGGCGGGAGATAAGGTCGCTGCGGGGCACCGGCACACCAGGCCGGATCCCGCGGATGAAATGTGAAAGTCAAAGATAGGTTCACCAGCGGCCGTCAGGCAAGGAGGTGATTGACACTATGCTTGTCTGGAAGTTGGCGGAATGTTAGGTTTACCCGCGATGGCGGCTGTCGGGGGGTTTTCCCCGCAAGCAGCTGCAGCCCTGGGACGTTCGTTCCCCAATTGCCCCCCTGTCCGGAGGTGTCCATGGAAGTCAGCGGAAACCCCAAAAAACTGCCCGATAACGCCTATCGGCGGTTGAACGAGGGTGAAAACTACGTGCCGGTGATCCCGGCAGAGAAGATCGTCCCCGAACTGACTGGATATTCCCTGTTCTGGGGGCTTTTCTACGCGATCCTGTCCACCGGGGCCAGCGCCTACCTGGGCCTGAAGATCGGGCAGGTATTCGAAGCAGCCATCCCCATCACCATCCTGGCCATGGGCCTGAGCAGCGCCCTGGGCCGCAAGAACGCCCTGCAGGAAAACGTCATCATCCAGTCCATCGGTTCGGCTTCGGGCGTGATCGTGGCCGGTGCGATCTTCACCGTTCCCGGGTTGTACATCCTGGGCCTCGAAGACCAGGCGGGCTTCTTCCGCATCTTCATGGCCTCGTTGCTGGGTGGCTTGCTGGGTATCCTGTTCCTGGTTCCCTTCCGGCGGTATTTCGTCAAGGACATGCACGGCGAGTTTCCCTTCCCCGAAGCCACGGCCTCGACCGAGGTGCTGATGGCCGGTGAAAAGGGCGGGGGAGCGGCATCCACCCTGCTGAAGGCCGCGGCTCTGGGCGGTATCTACAACTTCCTGTCGGGCACTTTCGGTTTCTGGCGTGAGCTGTTCACCACCCGGGTCTTTGTCTGGGGTCAGAAGATGGCCGCCGGTCCCCGTCTGGAATTCCGGTTGCTGACCGACGCGGCGGTGATCGGTCTGGGCTACATCGTCGGTCTGCGTTATGCACTGATCATCGCCTCGGGTTCGTTCATGGCCTGGTGGGTCCTGGTTCCGATGGTCGGGTTCTTCGGCAACGAGTTCCAGATCGCCGAGTTGCAGGAGATGATTCCGGGCCAGCTATTCTTCAACTACGTCAGGCCGGTGGGCATCGGCGCCATCGCGATGGCCGGCATGATCGGCGTCTTCAAGTCCCGCAACATCATCTGGGGCGCCTTCAAGCTGGCGGCCAATGAGCTGAGCGGTGGCCAGAAGATGGACTCCGGACCGGTGGAACGGACCCAGCGCGATCTGCCGATGAAGTGGATCTCGGTGCTGATCGTTCTGACCCTGATCATGGTATTCCTGTTCTTCTGGCTGGGTGTGACCAACAAGCTGACCTGGGCGATCGCCGGCCTGGTGATCGTCACGGTGATCTCCTTCCTGTTCACGACCGTGGCCGCGCGGGCCATCGCCATCGTGGGAACCAATCCGGTATCAGGCATGACCCTGATGACCCTGATCATCAGCTCGGTGATCCTCAACTGGGTCGGCCTCGAGGGCAATGGCGGCATCGTGGCAGCCCTGCTCATCGGCGGCGTGGTCTGTACGGCGCTGTCCATGAGCGGCGGGTTCATCAGCGATCTTAAGATCGGTTACTGGCTGGGCACCACGCCACGGGTCCAGCAGCAGTGGAAGTTCCTGGGCACGCTCTTCTCCGCGGCCGCCGTCGCGGGAGTGATCATGCTGCTGAACGACACCTACGGTTTCGGTGAGGCGACCGCCGCCAAACCCAACCCGCTGGAAGCGCCCC
>DAOWLV010000220.1 GCA_030643455.1 Candidatus Krumholzibacteriia bacterium
CCGCGCCTCTGGTCGGTGCGTACACAGGGGCGGGGCCGGGTGGCTCCGCCCCAAGTTTGTACCATCCCGGTCACATTCGCTTGCCGGCAGCGGCACCGGGCAGGGTGGCCAAAAGAACACCCAGGGCATGAAAAGAAAAGCGGGACGGCTGAACATGGGATCCCAATTCTGGAAAGGATGTTGGGCGAATTTATCTTAGACGGCACGGCTTCCCCTTCCAAGGCTCCCATGCCACCCATTCCGTGCGTCCATGAAGGCTGGAACGCTTGTCCGGCAGGGGCAATTTATCTACTATAAGGCCCCGAACGAGACTCTAATTAGTGTTCTGGAATAGCCGGACGAATTTCCCGGGACAGTGTAATTTCTCAGCTAACCCGATCTCAACCTTTTTTGCTTCAAAACCGACACTCGAGCCTGGGCTCGAACCCGGAAGTGACTTCATGAGACATTCCCCAATGCCCAGGCTGGTCAATGGAAAGATGACCAGGCCGCTCACCGGAGCGGCCGCTTGTTTTGTGGTGATGATCCTGGCTGGCTGGCTGGGTGCGGCACCGGGCGGTGCCACTCAACCTGACGGCGGTGGTCTGAAGATCAGATCGTCGTCGGTTTTCCAGGTGGGCAGGCAGGTTGCCCAGGGGGTCCGTGAGGTCAGTCTTGTTCTGCCTGAAAATCTGACCAAAAAACGTCCCTCCGATTCGGGCGGTCTGTATCCCGGCGAAAAAACCGGATCCATGGCGGCCGGGCCCGTATCCGTGACCGGCGCCCAGAACTGGACGACGCTGCTGGCCGATGATTTTGAGTCAGGATTCCCGGGGACCACCTGGACTCTCTTTTATGAAGAAACCGGACCTTACTGGGACGATTGGACCTGCTCGTCAGGATCCTCACCCCCTCACAGCGTGGGCTGTGCGGCAGGCGGCGACGGTGCCATCAGCTGCAATGACAACTACCCGAACAACCTGAATACCTTCATGACCGCCGGACCGTTTTCCCTGTCTGATCCCGACATTTCCGCCGGTGTTCTGGAATGCAGTCTGGACCTGGACAGCGAGCTGGAAATCGACTTCTTCTTCATGCTCGTCTCAATAGAAGGGGAGGAGGAATGGAACGGCTTCATGTACAGCGGCGCCTTCTCCCACAAGATCATCAGCATGGACCTGGCCATGGTGCCTTACCTGGGCAACATCCTGGGTGAACCCGAAGTGTGGGTCAGTTTTGGATTCCGATCCAACGAATTGATTGTTGAAACGAATGGCGCCCAGGTTGATGACGTGGTCCTGGCGGTGGACATGTCGGCGGGCAGTCAAGCGCCCGTTGTCGATCTCACTTCGCTCAACGGCGGCGAGGCCCTGTCAGTCGGATCGACCACCGCTATCACCTACCGGGCCACTGATCCGGGCGGGGTATCGGACGATATGGCCCTTGCCTTCGACTACTCCACAGACAGCGGGAGCACCTGGACCAACATCGCGACCGGGCAATCCAATACCGGGTCCTACAACTGGATCGTTCCCGACCTGCCGACGACCACGGCTCGCATTCAAGTGCGGGTCAGCAACGACCAGGGGGAATCGACCGATTCCTCGGATGCGGATTTCTCCATCGTCCAGACCCGGAACAACCTGGACATTGGCGACGCATCCGGTCCCAGCGGCACCAGCGTGACGGTTCAACTGACTTTGGAGAACGAGGACGCGGTCAAGGGCATCGAGGCCGACATCTCCTTCGACGGGACGAAAGCCTTTTTCTCCGGCGTGGCAGCGACCACGCGCTCCTTCGGGATGGTGGTGGACGGGGAGCAGATATCGCCGGACCGGGGGCACATCGTCCTGCACTTTGACAACGACAGCCAGCTGGAGCCGGGTTCGGGTGACGTGGCCGAAGTGACCTTCACCCTGCAAGGGCCCGGCGGAGGGGAGAGCTCCCTGACCTTGATCAACATGATTCTCACCGATCCGGCAGGCACCCCCCTGCTGGTGACCGGAACCAACGGTCACTTGACCGTGGAGGCTCCCGAGGGTGCACCAACCCTGCAGATCTCGGTGCTGAAAAACCCGGGCCGACCCGCCACCATGCAGATCCTGGTCAGGATCGCCAATGGATCGGGATCCGCCCCGACAGTGACCGCCGACGGCTCGAACGTGGCGATGACCAGCCTCGGCCAGGCGGTCTACTCGGGCACCTACTCGGCCACCGGGACGGCATCCAGCGTCACCATTTCGGCCTCGGACACCAACCTCCAGGGAACCGGGACCGCACAGGTCACCGTCAGTGCCCAATGAAAGTAACCATGATGCCTACAGGAGCCGTCCATCCGATGAAAAGACGCCCAATCCTGGCCACCTTGCTTGCCGCGTGTGTCCTGGCAGCACTCCTGCTTTCCGGCTGCAGAGGGGATGATGACGATTCCTCGCCACTGACCCCGACCACACCGGATACGGCCGCCGCATACACCACCCGGGGCTGGGAACGGTTCGGGGCCGCCAATTTCAGCGATGCACTTGCCGACTTCAACGCCGCCATCCAGCTGGACGCCACCTACGGTGAAGCCCACACCGGCCAGGGCTGGACTCGTCTGTCGTTGGCCACTTCGCCGGTTTCCATGAATACGGCGGTGGTCAGTTTCGACAACGCGATCGACAATGAGGAAAACGGCGCCGATGTGCTGGCCGGCCGGGCCGCAGCGAATCTGGGTGTTGGTGGCGCTTCCCTTGACAACGCTGTGGACGACGCCCAGGCAGCCCTGACCGCTGACGCAGCCTACGTCTTCAGTCACCGCACGAGCTTCAACGCCCTCGATCTTCACTTGATCGATGCATTCGCCCAGGCCGCCCGGGCAAATTTCTCCGAAGCCCTGACCGCCGCCGATCTGGTTCTCGACAGCGGGATAGAGCAGGATGATGCCGGCACCTGGGTGGTGGATGGGACGACCTATGACAGCTTCAACGGGGCCGTGTTGGCCCATTTGCACAAGGTCTCGGGACAATTTTCCGGGTGAGGGGAATCGGTTTGCAGGGTCCATGCCCATTGAAACGGGCCTAGCTGATATTGTGTCGGCCAGCTGAACGGTGGCGATCACCCGCAGCCTATCACCAATAGCAAAGCGAAAAAGGCCCCCCGGGGGGCCTTTTTCGCAATGATAACGATGATAGGTTGCAAGTCCCGGGTACGGTGTGCCGATGCGGTCGAATCGGACTAGCGTTTTCTCCCAAACTTTTCATCCCAGAGTTTACGCGTCGGCTACACCCCCAAAACAGCGAGGCTACCTCATATTGACCCTGAGTTCGCCGTTCAGGAAGATCACAGGATCTACCCCGTTGGAGCTGAGTTCCACATCGGTATAGCTCACGATGAACGTCTGCCCGACCTGGGACAACATGATCCCCGGGACCCAGGGAAGTGGGTCCGAGGGCAGCGAGAGCCAGACATGCTCCGGAGCACCTGCCCAGACCAGGGACATCTCCCTGGTCCCGTTGGGATCCCTTAAGGGACCCCCCGACTCCTTCCTCTCAGCGTTTACCCGGAGATCACCGGACCAGGGTCATCTTCTGGGTCCCGGTGTAATTCCTGGATTCCAGACGGAAGATATAGACACCGCCTGCCACCCCGCGGCCGTCGTCGTCCCGTCCGTCCCACGTGAAGGCGTGGGACCCTCGGGGAAGAACTCCCGCGTGCAGCTGCCGCACTTTCCTGCCTTGCAGATTGTATATCCGCACACGCATCTGATCGTCCCTGGGAAGGTCGAAGGTGATGGTCGTCCGCGGATTGAACGGGTTCGGATGATTCTGGTAAAGCATGTACCGCTGTGGTGCCGTATTGATATCGAGTGCTTCAAGAGAAGCCACCTGGGCGCCATCGATGGAAATCCGGCCCTTGAGCGACTCTGTCTCAGAGATGCCGTCCAGATGCAGCACAATTACCGGTTCGTCACCGCCGATGGCCTTGGTATCGGCACACGCGAAAGCGACATGCAGCGTGTCGCCACTGGCGCGCCAGACAAGGAACCTGGAATCCGCAAAATCGCTGGACACCTCGAGTAAATGGTTCTCCATGTCTGGGTACACCGCCTCCAGCCACAGGGAACGGGGTCCTTCGCCCTCCGCAGTCCAGACCAGCGGCACGGTAACCCGGTCGGGCTTCACGGTGGCTGCACCCCAGCTGCTGGAATGCAGAGAGGTTTTGCCCTGGTTCCCCGATTTCCATGTTCCGGATCCCGGGTCCCCGAGCATCAGGAACGCATCGAAGGGACCGGACCGCTGATCCCCGGAGAGGTCACCCCGTTCCTTCTGTTCGGAGGTCAATTCGATCTCGCCGACACTGAAGCGCAGAGCCAGCTCGGCGTCGGCCATGTCGACGGCACCGTCATCATTGATGTCACCGGCAAGCACCGCCACCGGATTCGGCGTGATCTGGACGTCACCGAAGGTCGCGTCCACGTAATGCGCCAGCAGTGCCACCCCGCCCTCACGCAACGCGTACTGGCTTTCCTGTGTAACCTGGTAGATCCAGCTGACCGGTTCGGTCGTGCCGGATTCCCAGATCTTCCAGCTGTAGAGCGTGACACCATCGCCATTGGAGGCATCGGGCTGGGTTTCGCAGCGCATACGTACCAGGTAGGTGCCTCCTGCCTTGACATCGGCCACGGCGAAGTTCTTGGTCTGGTCCGCAGCTCCGAAGGGGATCGTGGCCGGGTCGCCGAGGAGTCCAGGCAGAGTGCCGAAGTCGTCGGTGAAGTCGAAATCGCCATGATAGAACTGCATCGTCGGATCGTTGGTTGAGCCATTGATCCAGCGCAGCCATCCGATGGCTCCAAAGGGCTGGTACCCCCATTTGGGCTGGGCATCAGGCCAGTTGCGGTGCCCGCCGACGATGTGGCCGGCGAAACGCATGATGACCCCCAGGCCAGGCGCCCCACCAAGACCACCGCCGGGATAGACCGTGTTGATGGTGATGGGAACGAGAATCTCGTAGTCCTGCCAGTTCTGGTTGCCAATCAGGAAGATCCGATCGTAACCCTGCTGGAGGATCCGCAACCCGCTGCCGTCTTTCTGCCACTGACCGTCGACGTACTGTCCCACATCCTGAGGGTCGGTGACGCTGCTCCAGGCAATATCCACCGGCAAGGGCTGGTCCCCACCTGTTTCGAGGTTGACGTTGACCGGAACCGTCGAAATCTGCCCCACGGCGTTGATGGCCCGGACCACGACTTCATTGGGGCCATTCTGCAACAAGGAGATGGGAATGTCGGCGTTGAAATCGCCGGTGGCGGCGAGCCGTCTCTCGTCAGGACCGATGGTCAGATCGAGAAATGAGCCGCCGTTGATGCTGTAGGCCAGCGATGTGAGACCCGCGACCGGACTGACGTGGCCAAGCAGGTTGAAATCGGACTGTGCCGATCCGAGGTGACCGACACGCTGGTCGACACCGTGCCAGACCAGGATCTGCACCGGGTTGTCCGGGTAAACCGTTACCGTGAAGGCCTGGCTGTCGCTGCCCTCGCTGTTGCTTGCCGTTACCTCCACCAGGTAGTCACCAAGCGCCGTGGGGGTCCAGCTGATCACGCCGGTCACAGTGTCGATGGTCATGCCGGCAGGCATCCTCGCCAGGCCGAACGAAGGCGTCGGGTAACCTCCCGCGGCCACGGTGTAGTTGTAAGGCTGGTCTACCGTCGTTGCCGTCACCGGCACCGACGTGATCACCGGAGCCGACGGGATCGGTTCGCCCTGGGGACCGGCATTGAAGTTCTGCTGGATATCCGCCGGTGTCAGCGCACGGTCGTACGTCGCCACCAGGAAAATCGAGCCCAGCCACGGTCGGTCCTCGGTCAATTCGTTGCCCAGGGCCATAGCGTAGCTCGGATCCCAGCCCGCGAACGTTCCGCCCACGAAGCCGGTCGTCGCCAGA
>DAOWLV010000274.1 GCA_030643455.1 Candidatus Krumholzibacteriia bacterium
CTTCGGGGCAGGCGGCGGGGTCAGCACAGACTTGTCCGACGCCCTCATGCTGACCGAGGGATTTTCCGGGGACGGATTCGGCTGGTCGGTGACCGACGCCGGCAATTTCCTCGGCGGAGACGATTGTGTGGCGGTCGGCGCCCCGCTGAACGATAACCACGGGGGCCTCGATGCCGGGGCGGTCTTCGTCTTCGAGGGGGGGGGCAGCCCCGACAATATTGTTGATCACGAAATCGGAATCGGCGGCATCGCCTCTCCCAGCCAGTACGGTTTTGCGGTCCGCGGCGTGGGAGACTGGGGCGGGAATTCCTTCGCGGACCTGGCCATCGGCGGGCCCTTCAACAACAACGGGGGAACGGCCAAGGGCCGGGTCGAAATCGTCTATGGCAGCAGTTCTGTACCCTCTGACACCGGCGACCGCTTTGTTCTGGGCGAGGTTGCGGGAGACAATTTCGGTTTTTCGCTGGCCCGGATCTGGGATTTCACCCAGAGCGGTGACGATGACGTACTGATCGGCGCGCCCTTCCACGACCAACCCGCCGCGAATTGCGGCAGGGGTTACGTTTTCGAGGGAGGCAGCACCGCCACCAGCGCCGGCGACCTGGAGGTCAAGGGCAACGTGCCGATGAAAATTGGCGCCGAAGCCAATGACAACTATGCCTGGGCCGTCTCTTCGGCAGGGGATTTCGACGGTGATGGCGACAAGGACCTGGCCGTCGGCGCGCCCGAAGGCAACAAGTTGAACGACGCGGTGACGGGTTTTGCCCACCTGCAGGATTCTTCCGCCCTGGTGGTGCCCGCGTTCTTTTCCTTCTGGTCCGCTGCCTGGGCCGAGCCCGACGCAGGGGGCGTCGTCCGGCTTTCCTTTGCCTTCGCCCTGCCGTCGGACCAGTTCGCCGACGTGGAACTGTTCCGTCAGGTGCTTGATGAGCAAGGCGCCGTCCTGGACGAGGCCGCTATCTGGGCCGGACCGGCCCAATGGGGTCAAGATCAGGTCCCGGGTGTCTTGTCGATCACAGGTGACGGGTTCACCTACCTCGATCAGGTTCCTGCGGAATCCCACGCCAATGCCGCCAGCCTCAGCTACGCGCTGAGAGCCGTCACGGGTGAGGGTTTTGTTTTCGCGCTGGAGGCCCTGGACGGACCCGGCGATCTGAACACCCATCTGAATTTCGGTTCCCTGCTGGCCCTGGATCCAGCCTGGCCCAATCCGGCCAACCCGGCGGTGACGGTGCGTTTCCGCGCCGCGCCCGCCGAGAACATCAGCGTGCGGATCATGGATCTGCGCGGCCGTCTGGTGAACGAACTGTACCAGGGGCCGGGCACCGGCGACTGGCAGCACATCATCTGGAACGGCCGGACCGGCTCGGGAGCCGCGGCGGCTTCCGGTCTGTACCTGATCCGCCTGGAAAATGGCGCCAAGGCCCTGAACCAGAGGGTGGTCCTGGCCCGATGACCCGGGCCGGGCGGGTCGAACTGCACACGCATCTTGAAGGATCAGTCACTCCGGCCCGGCTGATCCTTCTGGCCGAGAAGTACGGTCAGCCAGGGTTGCCTGCCGCCTGTCTGACCAAGGACGGCAACGCATACCACTTCGAGGGATTCCACGGTTTCCTCGAACTTTTCAAGCACGTCACTTCCCTGTTGCGAACCCCCGAGGATTTCCATGTCGCCGCCCGTGATCTGGGCGGCCAGCTGGCGGCCGACGGGGTGGACTATGCCGAGGTGACCCTGTCGTACGGCGTTCTGCATTTGCGCGGGATCGATCCCGCTCCAGTGCAGAGGGCCCTGGCCGAAGCCGCCGCACTGGTGGAAGAAGCCGACGGTGTCGTGCTGCGCTGGATTCCGGACGCGGTACGCCAGTGGGGGGTGGACAAGGCCTGGCGGGCCTGGGAAGCGGCCGCCACCGCCGGCCGCGATCTTGGAGTGGTGGGGTTCGGTCTGGGTGGCGATGAAACCGCGGGCCCGGCGGCGGATTTCGCCGATCTGTTCGCCGAGGTCAAGGCCGAGGGTTACGGCGTCACCATCCACGCTGGGGAGATTCCCGGCATGGGCGCCGCTGCGGTGGATTCGATTCGCCAGGCGGTGGAGGATTGCGGAGCCGACCGCATCGGTCACGGCCTGGCCGCCGCTCATGATCCACTCATCCTGGCCACATTGGCGGCCCGGGGAGTTTTCGTGGAGATGTGTCCGGGATCCAACCTGGCTACCGGCGGCATTTCCGCCTGGGGAGACCATCCCCTGCGGACGTTCTTGACCGCCGGCATTCCCTGTTGCCTGAACACGGATGACCGCGCGCTGTTCGACCTGGATCTGGAGAGGGAATACCAACAGGCAGGGGACCTTCTGGCCCTGACAGCGACCGAACACGACAGCATGCAGAAGGCCGCCCGTAAGGCGGCCTTCGACGTCTCAAGATGAGAAACACTCCCGGCGGCTAGTTTTCCTCTTCCTGTTCCTTTTGCAGTTCCTTTTCCTGGGCCCGTTTTTCAAGTTCGGTCTCCAGGAGGTTTATGCTTGTTTCGAGCTCTTCCCGGAACTTGCGCACCTGGTTCGAGTAACGATCCAGGGACTCACCCTGTTTTTCGATGGCCGGCTGTTTGTTGTGTTTGGCCGAAACGAAAATGGACTGCATGCGGGATAACTGGCGCAGCCGCATACCCGCGAGGCCTTCCTTGTAATTCAGCGAAGTCTTGGCCCTGCTGGTGCCCACCGGGGCGCCGACTTCGGCAGCCGAGGTGGTGCCGCTGGTCACATCTTCGCCGTGCTTCTTGATGGTATGATCCTGGCCCAGGTCGTCTTCGCGCCTGAAGATACAATCGCCCATGTGATCCTGAAGATTGTTGATGGCCGACTTCCGGGCGGTGTTCGAAGATTGCTTGGAGGCCGATTGGAGTTTCTTCTCCAGGTTCTTCATGGTTTTCAGCTCTTTGTAGGTCTTGCGGAGGTGGTTTTCCAGGTCGCGAGTCTGGAAATCCTCCAATTCGTCGGCCAGGCATTCCACGGCGATCCCCGCGGTGACCGACAGGCAGATCGCCAACGCCGCGATTTTCAGGGCGGTCTTTTTCATGATCCATCCTTGCAGGTTCAGGCAAATGATTGCCGCTAACCGGTTCTGTTCCGGAGGTTGCTTCGTCAATGTTGCTGGCCCCAATAGGGCATGTTAGTATCATATCGGCTCGAATTGCTCGGAAATTCAGTAAAATCGTGATTTTTTTCAGGAGGCAGACATGACCGACCGTCATTTGAATGGGAAATCCGCGCGGATTCTGGTGACCACTGCGACCATTCTGGCACTCCTGCTCGGCGGATCGACCCAGGCGGTTGCCGGTGGGTGGTTCAAGGTGGCCGGCGGAGTCAGCGGCATGGCCATGGACGATATCAACAACGGCGATTTCCGTTTTTACGACAATACGATCAACGGATTCAATTTCCCCGATCTGGATTCGGGATTTTCCCTGTCCTTCCACCTGGGTTACGACCTGTCTCCGGAGTGGTCCCTCGGCTTCTCCTGGGACAACCAGTACGCCCGGGTCGAGGGCACCGACGTCGACATAACCGCCGATCTCAATCTGGATGCCAATCTCTTCATGACCCACCTGTACTGGACACCGCTGCGCACCGGTCGCTGGGCCCTCGGGGGTGCGGCGGGCCTGGGCCTGATTTTTCCCACCGGCGATGTCGAGATAACGGGCGAGGGCAACGTTAACTGGGGGCAGGGAGAGATTACCGGGTCTTCGGGGCTGGCCCTGGAAATCATGGGCCTGGCGGAATTCGCGATGAGCGGATCGACATCCATCGAATTGACCGTCGGCTGGCGTGACGCGACCGTCGATGACTTCAAGGTCGAAAACCGGCCGGCCCTGAAGGAAGACGGCACGCCAATCGTGCTGGATTACACGGGTTACATCGTCAAGGCCGGCGTCAAGTTCATGTTCGGTGGGGACGGCGATCAGGATCGGCCGGAATTCGACTGATCATTTTTCCAGCATACGGGCCAGGCGCTCGATTTCCGGCTGGATCAGCTCGTCGTCCAGTCGCGGGAACAGGATTTCGGGGGCGCCCAAGGATCGCCCGGCGGGAATGTCCCGTGTGCCTTCGGCCCAGCCGCCATTCCACAGATCACTTTCCATACCCAGCCAATTCCACAGTTTTTCCATACCGAACGGCACGATCGGCGCGAGCATCAACGCCAGCATGCGCAGGATCTGGATGATGACGCCCAGGCTGTGGCCGCAGCGCACCAGATCGGTTTTGCGGGTCTTGAACGGGGCGGATTCGTCGAAGTAGCGGTTGCCGAGCTGGCCCGCGTGGAAGCAGACCTCCATGCCCGCCTTGATCTCGAACTTTTCCAGGTGACCGGCCCATTTGGCGAGGTCCGCGGCGACCTCGTCCAGGGCTTTGCGGTCCAGATCGGTCATCATCTCTTCGGACCACTCGGGCACCTTGCCGTCGAAGTACTTGTGGATGAAGGTGAAGACGCGGTTGATCAGATTCCCGAAATTATTGCCCAGTTCGTTGTTGTTGCGCGCCTGAAAGCCTTCCCAGGTGAAGTTCATGTCCCGGGTTTCGGGCAGGTTGCGGGCCAGGGTGTAACGCAGGGGATCGGCCTGGAACTTCTCCAGGAATTCGGGCAGCCAGACCGCGAAACCACGGCTCGTGGACAGTTTCTGCCCCTCGAGGTTCAAGAACTCGTTGGCCGGGACATTGTCCGTGATGACGTAGTCCTCGCTGTGGGCCATGAGCAAGGCGGGGAACAGCATGGCGTGGAAGAAGATGTTGTCCTTACCGATGAAGTGCACCAACCGCGTGCCGGAGTCCTGCCACCAGGTTTTCCAGGCTTCGGGATCGCCCTGGGCGGCGGCCCATTCGCGTGTGGAGGAGATGTAGCCGATGGGCGCCTCGAACCAAACGAACATCACCTTGCCTTCGTGGTCGGGAAGGGGCACGGGAACGCCCCAGCCCAGGTCGCGGGTCATGGCGCGGTCCTGCAGGCC
>DAOWLV010000375.1 GCA_030643455.1 Candidatus Krumholzibacteriia bacterium
ACGATATCACTGATGGCGGTCGGGGGGATGATCCGGCGGTCGGGAGACATGATAACCGGACGCTGCAGGGCATGGTGAGTCGTTTTGGGAAGATCTCCCCCAATCAATTGCTAGAAAGCATGCCCCACCTGCAAATAAACATACCCGGGCCGCCTCTCGGCCACGGCAAACCCCAGTCGCAACGGTCCGATAATACTGTTCATTCCCACCTCCAGACCACCACCCCAGATGGCTTGGGCCCGGGACAGGTTCTCTTGGCCATGCCATCCCACTGCCCCGGCGGCTTCCAGGTGGAGCCCGTCGCCCAGCAGGTACTGAAGAGCCCCCCGGGACCAGGCAATCTGCGGAGCAATGATCTCCTGCCGGCGCAGACCGACCCAACCGCGGGGGTCACCCGCACGGCCCTGGTGAACAACGGGGATATCCGCGGAGCTGGCCACGGCACCTGCCGCCCAAACCGGCCGCCAGGACCCCAGGCCACCCACGGGCAGAACCAATCCCAGATCCATACGCCACCATTGGGGTTGGTCGCCCGTATCACCAAACGAGTGGACGTACCTTATTCGTGCGCCACGAAGGGGCTGGGAAACAGGAAGGTCGCGACCATGGCTCTCCAGGGTAAGATGGAAGGTCTGCAGCGGTTGATTACCCGTCCCGGGAATGCGGCGACTCTCCAGGTAACTGCTCGTCTGACCGACATCCCCGCCGAGGTAAAGACTCCAACCACGCTGGAAGGTGTGGACCGTGAGGTCGAGACCGAGCTGGGTCCGTCGGAAGACGAAGTGGTCCACCTCGAGACCATTGTCGTAGACGCCGGGCAGCTCGCGTTGCCACAGGAATCGCGCCCGCAGCCCCAACCATCCAGGTCCGTTGAGGGGCTGGTCCAGCAATCCGTTGAAGCGCGCCTCGCGATAGCTGTATCGATAGCTCAGCAGACTCGAGCCTGCTCGGCCAAAGATGTTGTCGTATCGCAGACGTCCCATGGCGGCCAAGCCGTCATCGGTGATCACGCTGGCGCCCAGTTCCAGTCTGGGGCTGGTCTCTTCCTGGACGTGCAGGACCACGTCGGCCGTGTCGGAGGCTACCCTTTCGAACTCGAAACCGATGGTCTGGAAGCTCCCTTCCCGGGCCAGCCATTCCGCCTTGCCCCAGGCGGCGGCGAGTTCCATCCGCTCGCCAGGATGCATTTGCAGCCGGTCGAGAACCCGCCCGGGTTGAAGGCGGTGCAATCCTCGAACTTCAATGGCACGCAGAGTGACCGGACCCACCACGGGCTTCTGCGGAGGAGGATCCTGCACCACCGTGCCGCAGGCATCGCGCAGGGCCAGCAATTCTTCCTTGTGCTGCAAGGCCACTTCGCGGCCGATAGCCAGGATTTCCTTGGCCGCATCCATGTTCGCACCCCGATACGACTCCAGCGGCATCTTCAGCAAGACGTCATGGTCACCAACGGTGTACTCGTTGGATAGCAGGGTTTGCAACTGAGCCATTCGGATCCACATCTCGTAGAGGTCGTGGGGCTCCTTCTTGTCCGGCAGATGGACATTGCTGACATCGACAAGTACGGCACGATCGAAGCCCAGCCGGCGGGCAACCTGCACCGGAAGGTTGTCCAGGAAGCCACCGTCCACCAGCTGCCGGCCTTCGAGTTCGACGGGGTAAAAGATCATGGGAATGGTGCTGCTGGCTTTCACCGCCCGTGGCAACATGCCTTCATCGTGGACCACGAGGGAGCTGCTCAACAGGTCGGTGCTGACACAGCGAAAGGCGATGGGCAAGTTGTCGAAATCGTTGCCGGCGGCAAAGAGTGCGTTGGCTGTTTCTTCACCCACGAGGGATTCGAAACCCTGGCCGTGGCTGAACCCGGTGTGGGGAAGCGGTGGCCACTGGGTGATCTGGACCCTGATTTGGTGCGGCGCCGGGCCCCACCAGCCACCTTGCAGTTCGGCAGGAGGTGTTTTGACATCCACCAGGAGGTTCATCAGGTCCTGGCCCAGGGCGAGGGATCTCAGCTCGGATGAGCTGGTGCCTGACGAGTACAACGAACCAATGACCGACCCCATGCTTGTGCCAACGATCAGGCTGGGCCGCATCCCCATTTCCTCAAGCACCTCGATGACTGCGATGTGGGCGATTCCGCGGGCGCCGCCGCCGCCGAGGATGAGGGCGAAGCCGGTGGTGTCGAGATCAGCCGGAGCCGGGGACCAATCTTTTGGAAGTGGTTGGATGGCCAGGGAGGTTGGAGGCACCGCGAGCAGGCCGACAAAGACCAAGGGCAGGAACAGGTCTGAAAGTGGAATTTGGCGAAAAAAATGGGGCACGGGGGTGTTCCTGCGGTTCATGTTTATTGGAGAAAAACATAATGGGGCAGCCACCGACTGTCTATCCCTTTGTTGGCATGACCTGGGGGAGTCCGAAGTGTCATGACCCAAGCAGGAACAGCAAGAGTAGTTTGATCATTGGGGCGGATATCGACATGGTTGGCTAAGTCGTTAGTTCCCAATGCGGATGGATTAAATGGTATGTACACCCCAACCGACCAAACACATTTTCAGAGGCCAATCCAAAGAATTCGGCGCCACCGCTGGAATTCACGATGGCGCCGAGTAGGGATTCTAGAGACCTATATAAACGATTTCAACAGGCCATGCATCCCAGCTGTCATTGTTGTGCGGCTGAGGAACGGCGGTGTTGACCTGAGTGACCCTGGCCTTTCCCCAGGTGCCCTCGGGATACCCCGTCGCTTCGCGAAGAACGCCTTGGGCCTTGCATTTCACACTCATGAATTCAAGGTACATGTTCTCTTCCGGAAAGAAACTGACCTCGATCAGGTCAGGAAGAGGCATTCCCGGCTCGGGCATGACAAATTTAATGTTCATATTCACCGTACCCAGGGCCGGTTCCATTCCATCCCAGGCCACCTCTTGGGGCGAGTAACCGAACAGGGGATCCCAAGTATCCCAATTCAATCCATAGAAAATAGCATTCGACGTTTTCATGGTGATATGGATTAGAGCGGTACCATCGACACGAACCCGCTCGGTTATCTTCCCTGTAATGATTGTTCCGACATCGACCGCGCCCCCGGTCTCGTCATACACCCAGGCGGCGGCCAGGCCAGCATAATCAGGCCAGATGGCGTACCAGCTATCCGGGTTGAACCATGCGGTGTAGTTGGGCACCGGATCTTGGAAAAGGAAGCACCCGCCTTCGTCGTCAGGCCAGCAGTAAGTGCCTTGAATGGCCAGCCATTCATCGAAGGAACGATTAACGGCCTTGTCCTGATCTCCGGAAGATGTGTCGTCCGAATCTACAGGTAGGGTTACCTCACTGGAGCATGATGCAAGTATGAGGCCGATGGTCATTACTGCGACCAGCAGGATGGAAACCCGGATGTTTTTGGCTTTGATATTCATTTTACCCCTCCAAAAGTCAATGAAACCACATCGTGATGTTTTCCAACGGAAATGAAACTGAAGGCCCCCTTTCATTGTTGGGGAAATTGTATGCAGGTCATCTG
>DAOWLV010000352.1 GCA_030643455.1 Candidatus Krumholzibacteriia bacterium
GCTTTTCCATGTATTCGGACATGTCCACACGGATCAATGATGTCTGGTCGCCGAACAGAAATTCGGTCAGGCGCCTGGCCACCTCGGTTTTTCCCACGCCACTGGGGCCCATGAAGATGAAGGAGCCGATGGGCCGGCGGGGATCCCGCAAGCCGGCGCGGTTTCGCCGGATGGCCTTGGAGACCGCAGTTAGCGCCTCATCCTGACCGATGATCCATTTCCCCAGTTCTTCCTCCATGCGGAGCAGCTTGTCGGTTTCCTCTTCCTCGACCTCGGACACGGGAATGCCCGTGATGGCGGAGATCACGTTGCACACGAGCTTGATATCGACTATGGTCTGGGGCTCGGCATTTTCGGAATCCCAGTTCTGCTTGAGGGTCTGGAGTTCATTTTTGAGGGCCTTTTCCTCGTCCCGGAAGGCGGCGGCCTTTTCGAACTCCTGAGCCGCGATGGAGGCTTCCTTCTCGGTGATGACCTCTTCGATCTTCTTTTCCATGTCCCGCAGATCCGGTGGCACGACGGTCATGCTCAGGCGGGCGCGGCTGCCGGCCTCGTCGATGACGTCGATGGCCTTGTCGGGAAGGGCACGGCCGGAGATGTACCGGTTGGAAAGCCAGACGGTGGACCGAATGGCCTCGTCATCGTACTTGACCCGGTGATGGGCCTCGTACTTGTCCTTCAGGCCGAAAAGGATCTCCACGGTCTCCTCCTCGGTGGGAGGATTCACCATGATCGGCTGGAAGCGCCTCTCCAGGGCACCGTCCTTTTCGATGAATTTCCGGTACTCGTCCATGGTCGTGGCGCCCACGCACTGGATTTCACCACGGCTCAAGGCGGGCTTGAGCATGTTCGAAGCGTCGATGGCACCCTCGGCACCACCGGCGCCGACAATGGTGTGCAACTCGTCGATGAAGAGGATCACGTGGGGATTTTCCCGGATTTCCGCCATGATCTGCTTGAGCCGTTCCTCGAACTGCCCCCGGTACTTGGTCCCCGCGACGACGCTGGCCAAATCGAGGGTGACGATCTCCTTGTCTCGCAAAAGGCCGGGCACGTTGCCTTCGATGATCTTGGTGGCAAAACCCTCGACGATGGCCGTCTTGCCAACGCCGGGCTCGCCGATCAGCACGGGATTGTTCTTCTTGCGCCGGCTGAGGATCTGGATGCAACGGTCGATTTCCGTGCTGCGCCCGATGGTGGGATCGAGTTTGCCCTCCGGGCCATGTCCGTCATGTTGCGGCCGAACTGCTCCAGAACGGAATTTTCTTTTTTCTTGGCCTGCTTGCGTTTCCGGGTTCCCGCGGCCCTGCCGAAGGGTTCGCTCCCGCCCAGTGACTTCATGACCTCTCGCTTGACGACCTCGTGGTCCGCCCCGAGATCGTTCAGGACCCGGGCGGCGACGCCTTCGCCTTCCCTGATCAGGGCCAGCAGCAGATGCTCGGTGCCCACGTAGTTGTGATTGTGGAGGCGGGCCTCGTCGATGCTCAACTCGAGCACCTTCTTCGCCCGGGGCGTGAAGGGAATCTCCCCGATGCTCACCGGTCCCATCGGAGCGTTCACAGAATCCTCGACCGCTTTCTGGATGCGCTCGAAATCGATATTCATTCGCCGCAGGACGTTGGCGGCAACTCCTTCGCCTTCGCGGATGATTCCCAGGAGAAGGTGTTCGGTGCCGATGTAGTCGTGCTGCAGGCGTCCAGCTTCATCGCGGGCGAGAAACAGGACTTTGCGGACTCTCTGGGTGAAGCGGTCGTTCATGCGGAAGCGCCTCCATTCGCGTGACCTGGGCTTGCTGTACCTGGCTGCTGTATCTACTCGCTGCTCCTGATCGTGCCATCCATGCTTGTGGACGAAACAAACACGGGCAGAAACCCAATGGCAAAAATATACGGGAGCCTTCCATCCAACGCTAGCCAAGCCTTGGATACCAGCAGAAGGCCGCCCAAAGATCCTGAAGTGTTCTCCTCTAGATTTTCGCCTCTCAGGGAGGAAACTTTACCGATGAATGACGAGGACCGCAGTCCGGCATGTCATTCTGCGGCAAAAACTTCCCGCAAAAGGGCCGCACGTGCGGCGGACTTTTCCCGGCTGGTCAGAGGCCGTCCCGAGGCCAGCTCGAGGTGAGCGGTCTGCTGCTGCACCAGGACCTTGTTCAGCAGCCCCGGCTGCAAGGGCTCCAATATCCCCAGACCCGCCCCCAACCTGATGTTGGACAGGTGATCATAGGCTTCCTGGGCGGTGATGAGCCGGGAATGGCGGACCGTGGCCAGGCTCCGGTGGGCCATATCCTCGATACCCAGGGGATCCCGGGCATACAGCTGGTCCCTGGCCGATCGTTCGTAGATGACAATCTTTCCCACGTGAGTCTGGAAATCATCAACGATTTCCTGCTCGTCCTTGCCCAGGGTGACCAGGTTGGCGATCCGGAACATGGCGCCCCGAACGGTGCTGCCCTCTTCCGATTGTCCCCGGACGGAGAACTGGAGCTGGCGCAAGGCGTTGAGAACCTTGTCGATCTCCCCCGCCAGGACCAGGCCGGGCAGGTGGATGAGCGTGGAAACATTGAGCCCGGTGCCCACGTCGGCCGGACTGGCTGTCAGGTAGCCCAGGTCCTCGGAAAAAGCCGGTTCGACTTCGTTCTCCAGACTGGCGTCGATCCCCAGGGCGTCTTCCAGGGCAGCGGTGGGATCCAACCCGGCGCGAAAGGTCACCAGGCGGATGTGGTCCAATTCATTGATCATCACCGCCCGTTCCAACCCCGGTGACACCACCAACCCCCGGTGCTGGGGTTCCTTGACGAGCGCGGGGCTGGCCAGGTTCAACTCCAGGAGAACTTTCCGCATGGGAGGATCGAGCTGTTCCATGCCCAGCACCCAGCCCCCTGAAAACTCCGCAAACCGCATCAGACGCCGGGTCAGATCCCCGAAAATGGTACCCAGTTCCACGTTCGAGGCATGATGGGGAAATGGGAAGGTCTTCAGATTCCGCGCCAGTCTCACACGGGTGGATACAACGATGTCGGAGGCCGGTCCACGGGCATCCAGCCAGTCCGGCACCCGGTCCCGGAAATTCTCGAAGAAGGGGTTCATCTTCAGGAGTCCCCCTCCGGCGGTTCGGCCGACTCCAGACGCTGGATCTGGTCTCGCAGCCGGGCCGCCTTTTCGAAATCCTCCGCGCCGATGGCTTTTTCCAGGGAGACCCTGGCACGGCTCAGGATACCCGGCCGGTCGAGTCCGCCGGCAAAGGGATGCGGGGCTTTGCCAAGATGGGAAACATGCCTGTGAAGATGGCTCAATATGGAAAGGAGAGGTCCCCGGAAGGCTTCATAACAACCCGGACAGCCAAGGCGATTGGTTTTCCGGAATTGATCGAGGGTGTATCCACAGACCGGACAGGCCGAAAGGTCCGCCATGCCGGTGTCGCCCGGGGACTCGAAAACCTGGCCCAGGAAGGAGGCCAGTGAAAATTCCCCATCTTCACCTTCCCCCTCTTCGCCACTTCCGCCGAACGGGAATCCGGGATTCTCATCACCATTATCGGAGGCGCGTCCCGCACACACGGCGCACAACCACTGGCTCTTCCTCAAGCCGTCGACCAGTTCCACCAGGTGAACCGTTGCGTCCCTTTGTCCACAGTGCTGGCAGGTCATGGCGACATCTCTTTCGCCGGCACAAGCCGGCCATCCTGCAATTCGAGTTTACGGTCCGCCCGGGCCGCCAGGCGCGTATCATGGGTCACGATAACCAGAGCCGTGCCTTCCTGCTCGCGCAAC
>DAOWLV010000037.1 GCA_030643455.1 Candidatus Krumholzibacteriia bacterium
ATCGGCCAGTCCCAACCGTTCTTGAGCAAGAAGGGGGCCGGGGGCCAAGAATTATTTTAAGTTCTTTATTTCCAATATGATCGCAGTTTTATCATCTGATTTTTCTTCACCGCCGAATGCATTGACGGCGGCAAAAATCTTTTCGATAAGGCGCATGGGTGAAAATTCCATATTGGCCGCCACCAGATCCAGCAACCGTCCCGAGTCGAAGAAATCCCCGAGCGGATTCTGTTCCTCCGTCAAGCCGTCGGTGAACAGGAACAGCCGGTCGCCCGGTTCCAGCGCCAGGGCGCCTTCCCGGTAGAGGCGTTCGGCTTCCACCCCGAGCACGGGTCCGCCTTTCTTGAGTTTTTGGCGAAAGACGGCACGGGGCCTGAACAGGACAGGTGGGTCCATACCGGCATTGCAGTAGTGAATGATTCCGGTGGCAGGATTCCAGATCCCGAAAAACAGACAGATGAAATTGCCGGTCGAAACCAGGGAGGCCACGACGGGGTTGAGTCGATCCATGACGGCCCGCGGACCGGTGCCGGCCTTGGCCTCCCGGCGAAAAGCCACCACCAGGGAGGTCATCATCAGAGCAGCGGGAATACCTTTTCCGGACACGTCGGCGATGGCGAATCCCAGGGTTCCGTCCTCGAACTGGAAATAGTCGAAATAATCGCCCCCCACCATGCGGCAGGGTTCGTTGCGGCCGCAGATGCTGAACAGGTCCGTATCCAGGGGACCGGTGGGCAACAGGCGGGCCTGGATGTCCCGGGCCACCTCGAGTTCGGTTTCCAGGCGCTTCTGGTGCAGACTCTCCAGATAGAGTTGCCGGCTCTCGATGAGGGAGGCCGCCTGGACCGCAAGAGCACGGAGATTGGCGAGATCCTCCTGGCTGTAGAGAGCGCCGCTGCTTTTGGGTCCAAAGGCCAGGAATCCCAGGAGCCGGTTGCCGGCGATCATGGGCACCAGCAGCGAGGCCTTGATGCGGGTCAGGATCTTGAGCGATTCGGCATCCGTGTCGCCGGCAAAGAGATAGTCCTCCAGTTCCTCGGCGAACACCGGCCTGCGGATCCGGTTCAGCAAAATGGCCAGTCCACTATCGGTGGCCAGGGTGGAAGCAGTGTCAAGGCGACCGAGCAGGCGCGGCCGGAAAGGCCCCTTTCCGTCGGCGGTGGACAGGAACAAGGCGATACTGGCAGGTCGGAACAGGTCGTCCAGGCTGGCCAGCAGGGTCTGGATGACTTCCTCGGGGTCGATCAGCCCGGTCAGGCGGTCCGCCAGGCGGGTCATGGCACGCCGATTGGCGCGACGGGCTGGATAAAAGGCGTTGTCGATCATGCTCTGGATCCAGCCGCGCAGGGGCAGGATGGCCAGACTGCTGCCGGCCATCACCACCAGGAGAACCCGGTAGGTCTCCACCTTGAAGACCCGGGCCAGAAATTCACCTACCCCCAGAACGATCACGAAATAGGTCAGAAGAACCAGGAGGGTGAGCAGACCGTAGATCAGGCTGGCACGGACGATAAAGGCCGTGTCCAGGGCTCCATAACGCAGGATGGCCAGTCCGAAACTGGCCGGAACCAGCAGAAGGGAAAAAGCGAGATACTGCCAGTGGGGAAGGGATGATCCGGGCGACAGGTTTTCCAGGAGCATGCCCGCGAAAAACGGGGCCAGTCCGCAGACGAGTCCCAGCAGGATGACTTTTAGTTTCGTGCGCTGGATGGGGCGGTCACGATTCATGATCCGGATGGCGAAAATGACCAACCCGGCCAGGAAATAACCCAGGAGATAGAACAGGGACACGATCGCCATGGTATTTTCAAAGATTCCGCCGGGTTCGGGATTCAGAAAGAACATCCAGACAAAAAATCCGAACAGCACCCACCCTGGCACCAGCAGCAGGCGGAGCTGCGTTTTTTCCCGGGCCAGTTTGCTGCGGGGACTGGGGAACTGGAGGAAAAACCGCAGAAAATACGCGGGCAACAAAAGTTGGAAAAGGTATCGGATCAATTCCTTGACCGTCATGTAGGCCACGCTGTAGTGGTCCGGGATATCCAGCAGGAAAAAAGCGAAGATGAAACAGAGGGAGAAGAAGTTCCTCGCCACCGGATCGCGCCGCCGCAGCAGGACCCAGAATCCGATCATCAGGAAGGCCAAACCGGAGACCCAGACACCGTAACTGCGGATCATCACGGCCTGCCGCGGGGTGGTGGGGGTGATGACCAGTGGGAGCGTGGTTTGTCCCCGCCTGATTTCCAGGGGCAAGGGATTCAGGTCGTATCGGCCTGCCAGAGCGGCGTAGTAGGCAGGCATGTTGACGGTCGTCCGGCCGTCCACGGTCAGGATCAGATCATCTTTGCGCAACCCCGCTTGCTCCGCAGGTCCCCCCGAAACCACCTCGGCGACTTCCATGCGACGGACGGAGAACCCATAATCGGGTTTTTGGGCTATATGGAGAGTGACCGGGAGGGTAAGGGTCATCAGCAAGGGGGCAAGCAAATATAGGCCCAGCAGGCGGGTGACCCGCTCGAAGGTCGTTTCACGATATACGGCCAGATACCGCATACAAAGGCCCCAAGGTTGCAGGATCGGTGGTTGTGCAGGGATATTACCACATTGCTCCGGCCCGGGACAGATGTTAGATTCCGCATTCCCAGGTGTTTCAATGGACCGGTTCGAGGGCTTCGACAGGAGAGATCTTGACAGAAATCAGGAACATGGCGCAATACACCCCCGGCGGCATCGAAGAGAAATGGTATGCAGCCTGGGAAAAGGCCGGTCTTTTCACTCCCTCGAGTTCGGGTGGTGAAGATCCCTTCGTCATTACCCTGCCGCCCCCGAACGTGACGGGCATCCTGCACATGGGGCACTGTCTGGGCAACAGCATCCAGGACACCCTGGTCCGGTGGGCCCGGATGCGGGGCCGTCCCACCCTGTGGATTCCCGGAACCGATCACGCGAGCATCGCCACCGAACAGGTGGTCAGCCGTCAGATGGCCGAAGAGGGGATCGACAAGCGTGAAGTCGGCCGGGACGCCTTCCTGGAACGGGCCTGGACCTGGAAGGAACAGACCCACGGACGGATCACCCAGCAGATCAGGCGCCTGGGATGCTCGCTGGACTGGAGTCGCGAAGCCTTCACCATGGACGAACAGCGCAACCGTGCGGTGACGGAGGCCTTCGTCCGTCTCAAGGAAAAAGGGCTGATCTATCGTGATGTCTACCTGGTCAACTGGTGTCCGCACGACCTGACTGCCATCAGCGACGACGAGGTGGAATACAAGGAGATCGAGGGCAACCTCTGGCACCTGAAATATCCACTGACCGATGGCTCGGGCCACGTGACGGTGGCCACCACCCGACCCGAGACCATGTTCGGCGACAGCGCCGTGGCCGTCCATCCGAACGACCCCGAACGCAAGCATCTGATCGGGGCGACCGTGAAGCTGCCCCTGACCGACCGGGAGATTCCCATCATCGGCGACCATCACGCCGACCCTGAAAAGGGCACCGGGTTCGTGAAGATCACACCGGCACACGATCCCAACGACTTCGAGGTGGGCCGCCGCCACGACCTGGAACAGGTCATCTGCATGACACCGGCGGGGATCATGAACGAACAGGCTGGTCCTTTCGCGGGCATGGATCGGACCGAATGCCGCCAGGCCGTGGTCAAGGCGCTGGACGCCGAAGGTCTGCTGGGAAAAACAGAAAAACATGTCCACCAGGTGGGGCACCACGACCGCTGCGGCCACATCATAGAACCCTACCTTTCGCGCCAGTGGTTCCTGAAGATGGACCAACTGGCGGAGCCTGCGGTCCGGGCCGTCGCCCAGGGTGATATCAAACTCTTCCCGGAACGCTGGGTGGGAGTGTACGACAACTGGATGAACAACATCCGGGACTGGTGCATCAGCCGGCAACTCTGGTGGGGACACAGGATCCCGGTCTGGTATTGCGGTGATTGCGACGAGGAGATAGCCGCGCGGAGCGAGCCGGACAAGTGCCCGGCCTGTGGGGGCGGCCAGCTGGTCCAGGAGGAGGATGTCCTGGACACCTGGTTCAGCAGCTGGCTGTGGACATTTTCTCCGCTGGGGTGGCCGGACGAGACCAAGGACCTGGAAAGATTTCATCCTACCAGTGTCCTGGTCACGGCGCCGGACATCATTTTTTTCTGGGTGGCCCGGATGATCATGGCCAGCTACGAGTTCTGTGGCGAGAAACCCTTCGGCGAGGTCCTTTTTCACGGGATCGTGCGTGACGAAGAGGGCCGGAAGATGAGCAAGTCCCTGGGCAACAGTCCGGATCCGATCCTTCTTATCGACGAATACGGGGCCGATGCCCTGCGCTGCAGCCTGGTCATGCTCACGCCGACCGGTCAGGACATCTTTTTCACCGAGACGACCCTCGAGGTGGGCAGGAATTTCTGCAACAAGATATTCCAGGCCACCAAACTGGTTCTCGGCGCCTGGGATGAGGCCGCACTGGAATCACCTGCCGCCGTCAATCCTGCGCCCCGGATCCTGGACATCGGCGACCTGGGCCAGGCGGACGACTGGTCCAAACGTCCCGCCGGTATCTTCACGGAATTGTGGCGAGGGGTGTTCGGCAGGGAACCGTCCCTGGAACTGGCCGACGCGGATCTGAAACTGGAGGACCGCTGGGTCCTGGGCCGCCTGTTGGAGACGGTTGCCGACTGCGACGCCAACATGGAAAAACGGCGCCTCAACGATGCGGCCTACGGGGTGTTCAATTTCTTCCGCCACGAATACTGCGACTGGTACCTCGAATCCATCAAACCGCGCATGCGCAGCGAACAGGACCGCGGGCCCGCCCTTGCGGTGGCCGTCCTGAGCCTGGCCGTAAGCTACAAGCTTTTGCACCCGGTGATGCCCTTCATTACCGAGGAACTCTGGAGCTGGTTGCCACCCTCCCAGGGTTTTCTGATGGATTCCTCGTTCCCCCGTTTTTCCGGCGAAACGCCCTTTCCCCGGGAGCGTGGCCAGTTTGCCCAGGTGATGGAAATCGTCGTGGCAATTCGCAACCTGCGCAACGAGTTGGGTGTCCAGCCGGGCAAAAGGGGGCGGGCGATTTTGCGGACGCCTACCGCCGCGGAGGCCGCGGAACTGGGTGCCGTCGCTTTGGTCATCGCCCTTCTGGCCAAGATGGAGACGGTGGAAACCGTGACCGGCGGCGAGGACCCTTCGCCCGCCGGAGTCGGGGTCGCCGGATCCGTGGAAATATTTCTGCCGATGGAAGGTCTGTTGGATCTCGAGAAGGAACGTGCCCGACTGACCAAGGAGCTGGCGGGCATCGAGGGGTGGATGAAGGGGTGCCGGGCAAAGCTGGGTAACGAGAAGTTCACGGCCAACGCGCCTGACCACGTGGTCCAGAAGCAGAGAGACCTGTTGGCGGAAAACGAGACCAAAGCCGGCAAACTCCAAGAGTTGCTTGACGCCCTCGATTGAATCCAGCCAGATGAGGGCACCGGTCACAAGGAGACTCAGATGAGCGACAACCCCCTGCTGAAGACCCCCGGGGAGATGATCCTCGAGGCCCGTGAGGCCCAGGATCTGACGATCGCCCAGTTGTCGGAACTGACGAAGATTCCCCCGCCGGTCCTGATGTCCCTGGAACTCGACGAATACCACAAGATTTCCGGTCCCCTCTACATCAAGAGTTTTTTACGGACTTGCGCGGGGGCCCTCGGCCTCGATCCGCTGGTTGTACTCAGCTTGTACACCAAGATCTCGGGAGAAAGGGAATCCGGTCCCGTCGGCTCGGAAATGGTCTGGGAAGAGGAGGAGGTAACCGTCAGCAAGGTCGGTCTGCCCTGGCTGCAGATCATCCTGGTGGCCGGTATCGTGGCGATCGTGGTTGGGTTGGGTTTGTTTGCCCTGCGCGGGTGTGGGAACGGGGAACCGGCCCAGGAAGAAGTGCCACCCGAAGCCGGTCTTCGGACAGCGACCGAAGAAACGGTAGCCGTGGTCGTGCCCGTGGAAGCCGATCCTGGCCAGGAGACCGAGTCACCGGAGGAAGAAACAACCCCTGGCAGCGGGGATGGACAGGATGTGAAGTCCAACCTTCCCGATACCTTGGCCCTGGGTTGGATAATGACCCCGGAACCACCCGCCGAACAGGAGGATTCATCCGATGAAACCGGGATGGTTCCCGAGGATCCCGTTCAGGATGTGACCGCGAAAGTGCCGCCACCGGTGGAACCGCAGCAGGCCACACCCGTCGTGGCGGAGATGGATTCGTCCTGGCCCCTGGTTCTCGGGATTTTCTGCAATGTTCCCCAGGAGATCCTGGTCAAGCGGGACGGCGACCGTTTATTCAGCGGGGTGCGGTGGCCTGCCGAACACAAAGACGCTCCGATCCTCCCGGCCGCCGGATTCGATCCGGGCCTGGCCTACCGGCAGGGTGATCGCCTGGTGGTATTCTGGGGGGCGGAAGATCACTTCAGCCTGAAACTCGCCCGGGTGCGCGGGGTCACCGTGTCCATCAATGGCCGGGATTGGGATGTCAGTCGATTGAAGCCCGGTCAGGAACTGGTCCTGGATGCCCATTCTGTCGGCTCCACACCCAGCCGGTAGGGTTCACCATGGGTCTGTTCCATCTCGTGTCGCCCTTCGAACCCACCGGGGACCAACCGACGGCCATCGCCGAACTGGTGGCCCAGGCCAGGAAGGGGAACCGTTTCCAGACCCTGCTGGGCGTCACGGGGTCGGGCAAGACCTTCACCATAGCCAATGCCATCGCCCAGCTGGACAAGCCGACACTCGTCTTCAGCCATAACAAGACCCTGGCTGCGCAACTGTACGGAGAGCTCAAGGGGTTCTTCCCCGACAACGCCGTCGAATTTTTTATTTCGTACTACGACTATTACCAACCCGAAGCATTCATTCCCGCGACCAATACGTACATCGAGAAGGACACGAGTATCAATGACGAGATCGAGCGTCTGCGGCTGCGGGCCACCAGCAGTCTCCTGGCCCGACGGGACGTCATCGTCGTGGCCAGTGTCTCTGCCATCTACGGGGTCGGCAACCCCAAGACTTTCAAGGAGAGCATGATCGCCCTGCACGCCGGCATGGAGATGGACAGGGATGATCTGCTGACCCGTCTGGTGGAGATACGATACGGGCGCAACGACCTCGAATACGCCTTCGGTACCTTCCGGGCCCGCGGTGACACGGTGGAGATCCGGTCCGCTTTCGAGGAACGGGTCCTGCGGGTGGTGTTTTTCGGGGATGAAATTGAAACCCTGACCTGGATCGAACCGGTGACCGGCCGTTCGATCGAAGCGGTTGACAACGCGGTCATCTATCCGGCCACCCAGTTCGTCACCGAAAAGGGAGGCGTCGGTCCTGTGGTGGATGCCATCGGGCGGGACCTTGAAATCCGGCTGGGAGAACTGGACGAGGCGGGCAAGCCGCTGGAAGCCCAGCGACTGGCTTCCCGCACGCGTTACGACATGGAGATGATCCAGCAGATAGGGCACTGCGCCGGTGTGGAAAACTATTCCCGGTATTTCGATGATCGCCAGCCTGGTGAACGTCCTGCCTGCCTGTTCGACTATTTTCCCGAGGATTTTCTTCTGGTCATCGACGAGTCTCATGCCTCGATTCCCCAGATCGGGGCCATGTACCACGGCGACCGGTCCCGCAAGGTGAGCCTGGTGGAACACGGGTTCCGCCTGCCGAGCGCCCTGGACAACCGTCCACTAATGTTCAAGGAGTTCGAACAGATCATGCCGACGACCATCTTCGTTTCCGCGACTCCGGCCGATTACGAGCTGGAAAAGTGCGGGGGCGTGGTGGTCGAACAGGTGATCAGGCCGACGGGCCTGGTTGATCCGCCGATCACGGTCCTGCCGGTGCGGCATCAGGTGGATGATCTGCTGGAACGGATCCGGGTGGTGGCCGCCAGGTCGGAGCGGGTGCTGGTCACCACGCTTACCAAGAAAATGTCGGAAGACCTCACGGACTACCTGGCCCAGGCCGGAGTCAAGGTGACGTATCTGCACTCGGATATTGCCGCCCTGGACAGGATCGAGATCCTGCGCAAACTCCGTCTGGGTGAAAGTGACGTCCTCGTCGGGGTGAACCTTCTGCGTGAAGGGTTGGATCTGCCGGAGGTTTCGCTGGTGGCCATTCTGGACGCGGACCGCGAGGGTTTCCTGAGGTCCCAGCGCAGTCTCATCCAGACGTCGGGACGGGCGGCCCGGAATGTAAATGGCGAAGTTGTCATGTATGCCGACCGGGTCACCAGGTCCATGAAGCTTGCCATCGAGGAAACCGATCGCCGGCGCGCCCGTCAACTCGCCTGGAACAAGGAACACGGACTGGTGCCGCGTTCCATCACCAAGAGCCGGGAGGATATCCTCCAGTCGACATCCGCGGCCGGCGACCGGGGCCTCGAAAAGTCCCAGGAAGATCCACGACCCTGGGAAAAGGTGCTGGATCACGACATGTCACCCCGGGAGATGGTGACCATGCTCGAGGAAGCCATGATCGTCGCGGCTCGGGATCTCGAGTTCGAGAAAGCGGCCGCCCTGCGGGATCGGATCGAGGATCTGAAGGCCCAGTGGGGCATAGGTCCGAATCATTGAACCAAAAGTGCATACGGGGAGCTGACATGGGACACGACATGGAAAGGGGATTTCCCCGTGAGGAATGGGTCGAGACCCTTGTCCGGCAGGCTCTGGCCGAGGATGTGGGCGGCGGGGATGTCTCCACCGCGGTATCGGTTGACCCTGAGGCGACCGGCCGGGGCGAACTGGTTTCCCGGGCCGAAGGGGTCGTGGCAGGTCTCCCTTTCCTGAAACTGGTCTACGGGCAAGTGGATCCCGCCGTGTCGGTTGTACCTGTGGTTGCCGACGGGACACCGGTGGGTCCCGGTTCGGTCGTGGCCCGACTCGAAGGTCCGTTGGGCTCCATCCTGACCGGAGAACGGACGGCCCTGAATTTCCTGCAGCATCTTGGAGGGATCGCCTCGCTGACAGCTCGTTACGTGGCTGAAGTGGCCGCCACATCGTGCCGTGTCCTTGACACGAGGAAAACCCTGCCGGGCTACCGGTCGCTGGCCAAGTATGCCGTATTGTGCGGGGGAGGGCACAACCACCGGATGGGGCTTTTTGACCGGATCATGCTGAAGGACAATCACTGGACGGCCGGCTCCGGAGGAATCGATCAGATGGTGGTCAGGGCCCGGCAAAAATATCCGGAGCTGGCCATTGAAATCGAAGTGGACACCCTGGATCAGCTGGATCAGATCCTTCCTCTCAAGGTGGACTGGATCCTGCTCGACAACTTCACGGTCGCCGGTACTGCCCAAGCGGTGAACAGGAGAGACGCGGCCCAGGTGGCGACCCTGCTCGAGTCGTCGGGCAACATCACCCTGGAGACCATTGCCGGGTACGCCCGGGCCGGCGTGGACGGAGCCTCGGTAGGAAGGCTGACCCATTCGGCCGGGGCCCTGGATCTGGGCCTCGATCTGGAGTCGCGATGAAACGGTTGTTCCGGAAGGGTTCGGTGGCCAGGGACTGGTTCGGTCTCGATGTCTTCCAGGTCGGGCCCCGGTTTCTCCGCGACAGCGGAATCCTGTACCTGCTGGATGAAGTGGGAAGCACCAGCGAATTCCTGAGGGGAGGAGGCGCAGCCGCTCACGGGCGCCTCTGCCGCTGGGACGGTTGGGGCTGGAAGGCCCAGAAGCGGGCGCGTCTGGAACCGGTGACCAACCCGCCTGCTGGCACGGTGGTGGTCGCCCGGCGGCAAACGGCCGGCAAGGGGCGGCAGGGCAGGAGCTGGGTCGATTGCGGAGGTTTGCACCTTTCGGCGGTGGTGCCGCCACACCGGGCTTCTTTTGGCCGGGGTTTTTCCGTTTGGCTGGGGTTGCTGTCCGTCCTGGTTTTGCGCGAGGAGTTCCTGGTGGACGCCCGTCTGAAATGGCCCAACGACATCATGGTCGGCCGGCGCAAGCTGGGGGGCATCCTGCTGGAAAGCACCAGGAGCGGCGCTGAGAAAATGGTGGTCGCCGGCCTGGGGATAAATTTGAGCACATCCCGCAGCGGGTTCCCTTCCCCTCTGCAGGGGACGGCCACCAGCACCTTGATCGAAACCGGGACCCTTCTGCGTCCAGCAGAGGTGGGAGGACGTATCATCGCTCGGGTGGAAAATGAGCTGGATCCCTTCCAGGAGAAGGGTTGGGCCCCATATCGATCGGCCCTGGCGCACCTCGATTGTCTACTGGGGCAGGAGGTCCACCTGGTTTCCGGGGGGCGGGATTTCAGGGGCCGGGCAGCGGGTATCGATGAACATGGCGCGCTTCTGCTGGAGGATGCCGAAGGTCGGATCACGGCCTTCAGCGCCGGGGACGTTCACCTCACGGCTCTGGAACCACCGGTGGATTCCCCACCGGAAAGGCGGGCGGCGGTCCAGGGGAGGCAGGTTGATGAACGTCCTGATCATTGATGCCGGGAACACATGTGTCACCTGCGCCGCCTGGGAGGGGAGGCACCAACGTCCCGCCCTGGTTGCCGGGTCGCAGGTCCAGCTGGCTCCTCCGGTTCCCCTGCCTGAACTGGGTTCGTTGAGCCATCCGGCCGACAGCGGAAAAAACGAGGACTTCACCTCGTCCATCCAGCGTATCCACGAGAAATCAGGACGGCCGCCGGTGGTGCTCGTTTCTGTCGTTCCAGGGGTTGTCGAGTTGTTGCCCGAGGGCATGGATCTGGAAGTGGTGGACCACACCAGCAACCTGCCTTTCACCATGGACGCGGCAGAACCCGGCCTGGTGGGGCCGGACCGCCTGTGCAACATGGCCGCCGCGGCGTCCGCCGGTCTGACCAGCGCCCTGGTGGTGGATGCAGGCACCGCAACAACTTTCGATCTGCTGGTCGACGGTGTTTTTGTTGGCGGAATGATCGCACCGGGCATGGCCTTTTCAGCCCGGCAACTCGGGGAAACCGCCTCCCGCCTGAGTCCTGTCCCCTTCGGTCCGGCCTCCTGGGATGTGGGACGCGATACCCGTTCGGCCATGGCGGCCGGGGCCTGGCACACCGGGACCGGGGGGATACGTTCGGTCGTTCAGGGCCTCCGCTCCCGCTACGGGGATTTCCCGGTGGTCGTAACCGGAGGCCTGGGGCTCCATTTCTCTGATCCGGACTGGTATTTCGACCCCCATTGGACCCTGCGCGGGGCAGCCGTCCTGTCAGGCAGGTAACGTCTGACTGTCATATTGACAGTCCGGCCGGTCTAACTCCTTTTCCCTGGCTTTTATCTGGAAATCCCTTGCGGGCTTCCGGTGATCATCTATATTCCGCATCGATTAGCACTCAACGGTCGAGACTGCTAAACCCTTTTCGACCATAAGATGGACGCTGGTAAAACCAGCCTGAATGGAGGATGCAGAATGGCTCTCAATATCAAGCCCCTGGCCGACCGTGTCATCGTCGCTCCCATGGAGCAGGAGACCATGAAGGGCGGGATCATCATTCCCGACACCGCCAAGGAAAAGCCCCAGCAGGGCAAGATCGTGGCCGTGGGTCCCGGTACCGTCAGCGACAACGGCGAGCGCGTGGCTCCCGAGGTCAAGAAGGGCGACATCGTCCTGTACGGGAAATACGCCGGCACCGAAGTGAGCGTGGAAGGCGACGACTACCTGATCCTGCGTGAGAGCGACGTACTGGCCATCCTGGGCTAGTGAACGTTGGCCTCCGGAGGAATCAAAAAGAAAACCATGACGACGGGCCGCCAAAACGGATCCCGCGGAAAATCAAGGAGATAGAATCATGGCAAAGATGATCCATTTCAGCGAGGAAGCTCGCGACAATCTGAAGAAGGGTGTCGACGCCCTGGCCAACACGGTGAAGATCACCCTCGGGCCCCGGGGCCGGAACGTCATTCTGGACAAGAAATTTGGTGCGCCCACCGTGACCAACGACGGCGTGACCATCGCCCGTGAAATCGAGCTGAAGGACCCCTTCCAGAACATGGGCGCCCAGATGATCAAGGAAGTCGCCAGCAAGACGAACGACGTCGCGGGCGACGGCACCACCACGGCAACCATCCTGGCCCAGGCGATGATCCACGAGGGTCTGCGGAACCTGGCCGCCGGCGCCAACCCGATGTTCGTCAAAAAGGGCATCGAGGCCGCCACCGTGGCCGCCGTTGAGAACATCAAGAAGCAGGCCAAGCAGGTCAAGGACAGCGAGACCATCTCGAGTGTCGCGGCCATCAGCGCCAACAACGACATGGAAATCGGCGAG
>DAOWLV010000322.1 GCA_030643455.1 Candidatus Krumholzibacteriia bacterium
CCAATTTCTATCCCAGCAGCGGGATGGAACCCAAGGACGGTATAGCCGCGGTGGCCCTCGGTCTCGGCCGCATGGTGGTCGAGGGTGGGCAGTCCCTGCGGTTCAGTCCCTCCCATCCGGGCGTTCTGCCCCAGTTCGGCACGATCGATGATTGGCTCAATCTCAGCCAGCGCCAATTCTACGCCGTGGATGTCAGCAATCCTGACGCCTATCCCAACGCTCATGACGATTTCAACCTGGCCCTGCTCGACCTCGAGGACGCGGAGCGTCACGGTACCCTCGATCCCATCGGTTCGATCTATTCGCCGGAGAACAATGCCATCTACGACGGCATCCACCGGCCGGGGGCCAGGCTGGTTTCCTTTGCCCACGTGCTGAAGTCCGGTCTGTTTCCCCTGGCGGAAATCCTGAAACTGCTTCTGGAACTGGGCCGTCGGACCATGAGCGCCGAAGTGGAGATCGAGTTCGCGGTGGTGCTCGGGGATGGACAACTCGATCCCCACCAGTTTGGATTCCTGCAGATCCGTCCCCTTGCGGCCGGGTACACGGCGCCGGATATTCCCGAAGACCTGCTCAACTCCGATGACGCGGTGGTCGCCACCAATGTGGCCCTGGGCAACGGGCGCATGGATGAGATCCAGGATATCGTATACGTACCCCGCTCGCATTTCGATCGCGGTTCGACCGAAAAGATCGCCATGGAGATCGACAAGTTCAATCGCGGATTCGTCAACGAGGCCACACCCTATCTCCTGCTGGGGCCTGGGCGGTGGGGTTCCGCTGACCGCTGGCTGGGTATTCCCGTCAGATGGGACCAGATTTCGGGCGCCCGGGTGATCGTGGAAACCGATCTCGTCGATTTCAAGGTGACCCCCAGTCAGGGCACCCATTTTTTCCAGAACCTGACCAGCTTTCAGGTAGGTTATCTGACCGTGAATGCGGGCAAGGGGGAAAGCCGTCTCGACTGGGACTGGCTGGACGCCCAATCCGTTCACAAGGAAGGGGAGTTCGTGCGGCACATCCGTCTGGATGAACCCCTGACAGTCCTGATCGATGGCCGCTCCCACCGGGGAGTGATTCTCAAACCAGGCAAACATGCCTCATCCACAGGGGGATAGATTCCCATGAGCAACGACGGAACATTCAACCCATTCGAAATGGCCCGGTCGCAGTTTGACAAGGTTGCCGACGTGATCGGTCTGGACCAGGGCGCCCGCGACCTGTTGCGCAGCCCCCTTCGTGAGTACCACTTCAGCATTCCGGTGCGTATGGACAACGGGACAGTCGAGGTGTTCAAGGGATTCCGCGTGCAGCACAACGACGCGCGGGGCCCAGGCAAGGGCGGCATCCGTTTCCATCCCCAGGAGACCATCGACACGGTACGGGCACTTTCCATGTGGATGACCTGGAAGTGCGCCGTGGCGGACATTCCCCTGGGTGGCGCGAAGGGTGGAGTGATCTGCGATCCCCACAACCTGAGCGCCCGTGAGCAGGAAGGCATTTGCCGCGGCTGGGTCAGGCAACTGGCCAGGAATGTCGGACCAGTTGCGGACGTGCCCGCGCCGGACGTCATGACCAGTCCGCAACACATGCTCTGGATGCTCGACGAGTACGAACAAATCGCGGGCGGCCATTACCCGGGCATGATCACAGGCAAGCCCGTGGGCATGGGGGGATCTCTCGGCCGAACCGAAGCCACCGGTTACGGGGTGATCTTCTGTCTGCGCGAGGCCCTGGCCGAACTTGACCTCAAAGCGGAGGACACCACCGCCAGCGTGCAGGGATTCGGCAACGTGGCCCAGTACGCCATCGAGTTGTATTGTCAGATGGGCGGTACCGTGGTCTGTGTCTCGAGCTGGGACCAGGAGGAACAGACCACTTACGCCTTCCACAAGGCCTCCGGCATCGATCTCGAGGAACTGAAGGGAATCACCAACCGTTTCGGCGGCATAGACAAGGCCAAGGCGAAGGATCTGGGCTACGATGTGATCCCGGGCGACGACTGGATCAACCGCGAGGTGGACATCCTCTTGCCCGCGGCCCTGGAACACCAGATCACCGACCAGAACGTCGGCCGGATTTCCGACCGGGTGAAGATCATCGCCGAGGGCGCCAACGGACCCACCACACCTGAAGCCGACGCGGTCATCCAGGAGCGAGGGATTTTCATGATCCCCGACTTCCTGGCCAATGCCGGCGGGGTGACCTGCAGCTACTTCGAGCAGGTGCAGTGCAACATGAACTACTTCTGGGAGCGGGATGACGTCCTGACCAGGCTGGACAAGAAGATGACTGCGGCCTACCACTCCATCAGCGAGCTGGCTTCCAAGCAGAAGATGTACATGAGGGATGCCGCGTATGTGGTTGCCATAAATAAAGTTGCGTCGGCATGCCGCGACCGGGGCTGGGTTTAGCCGATGAGTGGATCCGCCGACAATGGGAACCTGGACCGTGGATCGGACAACCAGGTCCCTGAATGGCGGCGGCTTATCGACGGGATGCGCAGGGACCACCCGAAACAGTTCCTGCGGATTTCGCGCAAGATGCTCAACCATCTCTGTTCCATTGGCCTGACGGGTGCCCAGCAGATGCTGGCCGAAGTGGAGGGATCGGTTGATTCCCCTGTTGCCTGGTCACCCGGCGGGTCCAACGTTCCCGGGGCGAGAGTGCGCCTGGAGGATTCACCCTTGATGTCCTGCGGCCCGTTCGAACTGGCCGCCGAATTCCTCGGGGATGATGAAATCACCGAGCGAATCCACAAGTGGATCATGGAGGGCAAGGCCAGCTTTTTCAGCACCGTGGTGGGTGATCCGCGCCGCACCATGCCCGAGATCGCCGATGCGATCCGCCGGTACAACGACGTCCTGCGCGGGCGCAGCGGGTTGACCATGAGCACCCTCAAGAGCCTGCGCGTTTCGCTGATCCAGCGCTTCCTGACCGAACAGCTCGACTACATCAACGTGGCCAAGGAAGTGGTTCGCATCACCGATTTCCACGACCTGCTCGATCAGATGATCATGACGAACGAGAGTCACGGCAAGATGGGGGGCAAGGCCGCGGGGCTGCTTCTGGCCCACTGGATCCTGGCCCAGCCCGAAGCCGACGACCGGGGGATCACCAAGGTCAAGATGCCCCGTACGTGGGTCATCATCTCGGACGCCATCATGGATTTCATCAAGCTCAACGAGCTCGACGACGTGATGGACCAGAAGTTCAAGGAGATCTCCCAGGTTCGCCGCGAATACCCCAACATGATCCAGCTGTTCAAGGACAGTACTTTTCCACCTGAGGTCACCGAGGGGTTGGGCAAGGCCCTCGATTTCTTCGGCGAGACACCCCTGATCATCCGCAGTTCGAGCCTTCTGGAAGACCGTTTCGGTACCGCGTTTTCGGGCAAGTACAAGAGTCTGTTCCTGGCCAACCAGGGTGATCGTGCGCAGCGTCTGGACGCCCTGCAAGATGCCGTGGCCGAGGTGTGGGCCTCGATCCTGGGCCCCGATCCCATCGAATACCGGCGTGAGCGGGGGCTGACCGAGTTCATCGAGGAGATGGGCATCCTGATCCAGGAAGTGGTGGGCAGGAAGGTGGGCCGCTGGTGGCTGCCGGCCTTCGCGGGTGTGGCTTTCAGTCTCAACGAATTCCGCTGGTCGCCGCGCATCAACCGCGAAGACGGTTTGATCCGCATGGTGCCGGGCCTCGGCACGCGGGCGGTTGACCGGGTGGGTGACGACTTTCCCATTCTCGCGGTGCCCGGCCAGCCCGGATTGCGGGCCAGCGCCTCGGTCGACGAGGTCTTGCGCTACAGCCCCCAGGAGGCCGACGTCATCAACCTGGAGACCAATTGCTTCGAGACGGTGAAACTGGAAGATCTTCTGCACGAGGCCGGAGCGGATTTCCCCCTGGTCGACAAGATATTCTCCGTGCACCGCGACGGCATGCTGCAGAAGACCTCCCGCTTCCTGATGGATCCCGCTACCGACGATCTCGTGGCGGATATGGAGGGTTTGCTCACCGATACGGAATTGATTCCCCAATTGCACGCGCTGATGACCACTCTGGCCCAGTACCTGGGCAATCCGGTGGACATCGAGTTCGCCCACGACGGCGAGGATTTCTATCTGCTCCAGTGCCGTCCCCAGGCCATGACCGGGGATGCGGCCCCGGCGCCGATCCCGCGAGACCTCGAGCCGGACCAGGTGATTTTTTCCGCCCGAAAATACATTTCCAACGGTTGGGTGCCGGATATTACCCACATCGTCTACGTGGTGCCGGAGGAATACGGCAAACTGCCCACCCTCGAGAAGATGAAGCAGGTCGGCCGGGCCGTCGGCCAGCTCAACAGATTACTGCCCAAACGCA